>CAZMSS010000070.1:0-12224 GCA_964568965.1 uncultured Verrucomicrobiota bacterium
CATTGAGCAAGTCGTTCTGGGCTTCCACCACGTCGCGGTTGGAGAGGGTCCCGTTCTTGAATTGATACGTTGCGTAATCCGCCCGTTTTTCGGCGATCTCAATGTTTCGATTTTCGATCTCCACGGTTTTCGAGAGGGCCTGCAGTTTGCTGAAGCTGTCACTGATCTCAACCCGGATGGTGTCCTTCTTTTCCGTCACATTCCGTTCCGCGGCAGCCACATCCAGGATGGACCTGCGGATGGCATCCCGCTCTGTCCGTTTGTCCAGGGGTAGTGCCATGGAGACTCCTGCGGAATAGTCGTTGTTGAAGTCCCCGCTGGCCGGAGCGTCAGCCGCGATTGCCTGCGTTCCCGCCTTGCCGAAGGCGTCGAGTTGCGGGAGGAGCGCGTTACGGGCCAATCTCAGGTTTCGCGCTGAATCGGCGAGTTTGTCCTGCATGGTTTTCAGATCAAGCCGTCGTTCCAGAGCCAGTGTGATGCAGGATTCCTCGTTGAGCGTCAGGGTTTTCTTGACGGGGATTTCAGTGCTGGCCTTCAAGGGCGTGTTGACGGGGAGGCCGGCCTCCACGAGGAACCGGCTCAGGCCGATTTGATAGTCCGATTCGCTCTGGGACAGGCCATTGCGGGCGGTGAGTTCCTGCTGCTGGGCGCGCAGAACGTCAATCGAGGGTGCCCGGCGGATTTTAAAGAGGGCTTCCGAGCGCCGTCGCAGGTAGGTTGCCTGGGAGACATTCAGCCGGGTGTTTTCCAGAACGGCTTTCTGGATGACCAGGTCATAGTAGTTCTGGATGATGGCTATGGAAAAATCCTGCCGTTCAAGGGCAAACGACCGCAGGGCATATACGAGGCCCCGGTGCGCCTGGGTGAGATTCTCATGACTGACCTCGTAACCGGCACCCGCCAGCAGTGGTTGCCGGACCTCAATACCTGCCGAGGTGCCATACGTCGCCGAATCGAGACTATTTGAGGAGACGGCGCTTGTTGAGCCCCTGGCTGTGACTTTTCCGCCTGAGGGAAGCAGGAGCGAGGATGTAAGGCCGAGCCCCGCAGAATTTTGCCTGGTTCCGCCCTCTTGTTCCGCTATCACATAGTCGAGGGTGCCGGAGCACTGGGGTTCAAACTGGCGTACGGCGGCCAGTACGTCCAGCCCGCTTAAATAGAGCTGATCCCGCTTGGTTTGGAGGGAGCGGCTATACTGGGTGGCCAGGCGGAGCGCCGCATTAAGGTCCAGGTCGAGGGCGGCAGGCACCTTGCGGGTGTCGCCGATCTCGGCCGTGGCATCCTTGATCGTATTGCTGGCTTGAGGCAGGGTGCGAAGGGCTTCGTCGCGAATGACTTCATGGACGGATGAATCGAGCCCGCCAAACATGCCACACCCCGACAGAAGCAGACCGAATCCGAAGGCTGCGCCGGTGCGCGCCAGATGTGGAAAAACACACGCCATATCCATGACCCCTGAAACCCCGTTTTGAGAGTTTCGAATTTCCTCTTTCTCGCGAAGGATGTCAACCCCAACCTCTGGATGGTCTCATGCCATCGGACAGGATTTTCTTGCCCAGAGTCCCGCAGTTCCTCTATAGTCTGCCCAGTTTCGGCCAGGGAGAGCCGTTTTTTGTTCTAACGCTTTGGGAGACAATAACATGGATTACGGTTTGACAGAAACACAGGGAATGATCAGGGACCTTGCCCGCCAGATTGCACAGGAAAAAATTAAACCCATTCGCGAGCATTATGACGAGGCGAACGAATTTCCCCATGAAATGGTGAAGGTTTTTGCCGAAGCCGATCTGTGTGGTGTCTATATTGGCGAAGAGTATGGCGGCATGGGCGGCGGGATCATGGATCTTGCCGTTTGCGTCGAGGAGCTTTCCAAGGTTTGCAGCGGAATTGCACTGGCCTTGGCGGCCACGGCGCTGGGCACGTTCCCGATCATCCTGTTCGGCTCGGACGAGCAGAAAAAGAAATTCCTTCCCCGTATCGCCTCGGGTAAATCCCTGGCGGCCTTCGGGTTGACTGAAGCCAACGCGGGATCGGATGCCGGCGGCATCAAGACCACGGCGGTTCTGGATGGCGACCATTATGTGCTGAACGGCACGAAGCAGTGGATCACCAATGGTGGCGAGGCGGACATCTACACGGTGGTTGCCATCACCAACAAAGCCAAGGGCCCGCGCGGCGCCTCGGCGTTCATCGTCGAAAAGGGAACCCCGGGCTTCACCTTCGGCAAGAAGGAGAACAAGATGGGTATCCGCGCCTCGGCGACCCGTGAGCTGGTGTTCCAGGATTGCCGCATCCCCAAGGCGAACCTGCTGGCCAAGGAAGGCATGGGCTTTATCGTGGCGATGAAGACGCTCGACAGTTCCCGGCCCGGCGTGGCCGCCCAGGCCCTCGGCATCGCGGCGGGCGCGCTGGACGAGGCGGTGGAGTACAGCCGCCAGCGCCGCCAGTTCGGCAAACCCATCTGCTCGTTCCAGGGCGTGCAGTTCATGCTGGCCGACATGGCCACCCAGGTTGAGGCGGCCCGTGCGCTGGTTTATGCGGCGGCCCGTTACATCGACAGCGGGGCCAAGGACATCAGCAAGATTTCAGCCATGTGTAAATTGTACGCCTCCGATACCGCGATGAAGGTCACCACGGATGCCGTCCAGGTGCTGGGGGGCTATGGCTACATGAGGGAGTACCCGGTTGAGAAGATGATGCGCGATGCCAAGATCACCCAGATTTATGAAGGAACCAACCAGATCCAGCGCGAGGTGATCGGGTTGGGCCTGATCAAGGAATCGGCCGCGGCCAAGAAATAACCCCGCCGGTTTTCGGGGTGTGAGTTTTGGGCCGGCCGGCTGTTTCAGCAGGCCGGCCCGATTAATTAAGTCATGAACCCGCCCGATAACATTCTTAAACGTATCCGGATGTTCGTGACTGATGCCGACGGCACCCTGATGGGTCGGCGCCCCGAGTTTGAACAGTACCGGGACTTCCGGGACCGTATTGCGTCAATGCGTGCCACGTCCGGGGTCGTATGGGTTGTTTGCACGGGACGCAGCCTGCACGGCTATCGGCGGATTTTCCAGCCCATGAACATGTTCGGGATCGCCCCGGATTATGTCATCGCCCGCCATGCCTATATCTACGAATGCAAGTCATGGGGTTATATGCCTCACTGGCTCTGGAACCTCCGGGTTCTGCAATTGCAGTGGCGCGAGGAAACGGCGTTGCGCCGGGTGATGCCTCGGCTGAGAAGAGCCGTGGTGTCCAGTAATCCGTTTGCCAAGGTGACGTATTCCAGCCGCCAGCGACTGTGCTTTCGTTTTGATGACGAGGGTGCCGCCAGATTCGGGGCGGAAATACTGCGGGAGGGGGCGCGTCCCTACAAGTACCTGCAGATCTTTCAAACGCCGGGCGAGGTGGACATCCGGGTCATTCCCTTCACCAAGGGGTTGGCTGTCTCGGAGCTGGCCCGCCATATTGGCGTGAGCTCGTCCGAGATTCTGGTGGTGGGGGATGGCCACAACGATATCAGCATGATGGAGATGAGGCCTCCCTGCTTTACCGCCTGTCCCTCCAACGCCGCTCCCGAAGTGGTGGAGACGGTGCACGAGACTCACGGGCACATCGCCTCGGAACCCAGCCTGGCCGGGGTTCTGGAGGTTCTGTCCGCCTACGAATCCGGCACGGTCGATGACCAGCTTCCCGCGGATTGGGTCGGGCGGGACGCTCCTCTGTCGACGCCGCATACCTCGCGCGGCATAAGGGGCGGGTTGGGAACCGCGATCATGCTTCTGGCAGTCTTGTACACAACCGTCCTGGTGGTGGGGAATTTCTGTCACTTTCCCGGACGGGAGACGATCATGAAACCATATTTCATGGCGATCGATGAGATCGCCCGGATCATTAATACGGCGAGGCAATAAGGGAACACCATGACAAAAATAGGATTCATCGGTGCCGGGAAGATGGCTGAGGCCATGATGACCGGTTTCATTGCAAAGCAGGCGGTTGGTCCGGATGACATCCTGGCCGGGGACGTGAGCGGCGAGCGGCTCGCGGAGATCAGTCGCCGGCATGGAGTCCGCATCACCATGGATAATGCCGAGGTCGTACACAATGCGCCGGTATGCGTGCTGGCCGTGAAACCCCAGCAGCTTGACGATGTCCTCCGCGCTCTGGCGCCGGCCATCACTCCGGACCATTTAATCATTTCGATCGCGGCGGGGAAGACGACCGAACACATGGAGTCCCTGCTGCCGAGCGGCCGCGTGATTCGCGTCATGCCCAACATCGCCTGCCTGGCCGGCGAGGGCATGAATGTCTTTACGCGTGGCCGGCGTGCCACGGCTCAGGATGCGGAACGGGTGGCGCACCTGCTTGGATGTTGTGGACAGGCCGCAGAGATTCAGGAACATTTGTTTGATGCCGTGACCGCGCTCAGCGGTTCCGGGCCGGCCTTCTTCGCCTACCTGCTCGACCGGTTTGTGGATGGCGCTGTCAAGGAGGGAATGCCCCGCGGGCAGGCCCTCCTGCTGGCAACCCAGACCATGCTGGGCACGGCACGCCTGTTGATGGCCAAGCATTGGGAGCCCGCCGACCTTGCGACGGCAGTGACCTCCGCCAAGGGCACCACGGCGGCGGGGCGCGCCGTTCTGGAGACCCCTGCCATGGCGGATATCCTGGGTCGCACCATAGAGGCCGCCGCCCGGCGCAGCCGCGAGCTGGCAAAGGCCTGACCGGTTTTGGAGGATCATTATGGCACGAACGACACCCCAATCCGCCACCGCAGAAAGCATGTCGCGCCAGCAGCGCGAAATTGCCGTGTCGGAGTTTTTCCTCAAGAACCGCCACTTGCTGGGATTTGACAGCCCGCGGAAGGCCCTGTTGACCGCCGTCAAGGAAGCGGTGGATAACTCGCTGGATGCCTGCGAAGAGGCCGGGATCCTGCCGGAAATCAGTGTTGAAATCACCCAGACGGGGGAGAAACGGTTCCGGATGGACGTGACCGACAACGGGCCCGGCGTGATGCGCCAGCAGGTGCCCCGGATTTTTGCCAAGCTCCTGTACGGTTCCAAGTTTCACCGGCTTCGCATGTCCCGCGGCCAGCAGGGAATCGGCATCAGTGCGGCGGGCATGTACGGACAATTAACCACCGGCGCGGCGACCCGGATCCTGTCCAAGCTTCCCAAGGCGAAAATGGCCCACCACATCGAGGTCCAGATCGATACCCGGAAGAATACCCCGACGATCCTGAAGGACGCGGAGCTGGACTGGCGCCCTTCCTTTCCCCGTCCCGCCGCCGACGGGGCGTGCGGCATTCCCGAGGCCAGTACCCATGGAACCTCGGTGGCGATTGAGATGGAGGCCCAGTATGTGCGGGGCCGGCTGTCGGTCGACGAGTTTCTCAGGCAGTGCCTGGTGGCCAATCCGCACCTGCAGCTGCATTACCGGATCAATCTCCTGAACAAGGAGGTGGATGGCGACGGGCAGCCGGCCGCACCGCTGGTGGAAGGGCAATGGATCTCCTGGATGCGGCTGGCGAACCAGTTGCCGGTCCCGCCGGTTGAGATCAAGCCCCATCCCCATGGCGTTGAGCTGGGGATGCTGATGCAGATGCTGCGCGACACCGAGTCCCGGACCCTGCGCGGGGCACTGAGCGAGGATTTTTCCCGAGTCAGCAGCCAGACGGCGCTGGATGTCTGCACACGGGCGGGGCTGGATCCCAAGGCCAATCCGCGCCGGATTGCCAACCGCGAGATTGAGACGTTGTTCAAGGCGGTCAATGAAACCAAGCTGATGCGCCCGCCCACCGATTGCCTGTCGCCGATCGGGGAGGAGCTGATCGCGGGCGGGCTCTCGAAGGAAATCCAGGCCGAGTTCTGCACGGCGGTGACGCGGGATCCCACCGTGTACCGGGGCAATCCCTTCCAGGTGGAGGTGGGGATGGCCTTTGCGAAGGCAGGGGAGAACGAGGGCCTGAATGCCGATGACCCGGTGCGTGTCCTGCGTTTCGCCAACCGGGTGCCCCTGCTGTATATGGCCGGCGCCTGTGCGATCACCAAGGCGATTACCGGGGTGAACTGGAAAAATTACGGCCTGGCCCAGCCGCGCGGCTCGCTCCCCGTCGGGCCGGCGGTGATCATGGTGCACATCGCCAGCGTGTGGGTGCCCTTTACCAGCGAGAGCAAGGAGGCGATTGCACACTACCCGGAGATCATCCGGGAAATCACCTTCTGCGTGCAGGAATGCGGGCGGCGCCTATCGGTGCATCTCAGCAGACGGCACCGGGAGCATGAAGTCGAACGGAAACGCTCGTACATCGAAAAGTACATCCCGCACCTGGCACTGGGGCTGAAGGATATCCTCGATCTGCCCGGCAAGGATGAAGACCGGGTGGTGCAGACACTGCGGAAGATGCTGGAACGGTCGCATTTGGAGACATGAGGGTGACGATGGCCAAGAAAACCAAAAAAACAACGGTGAAATCCGGCGAGGCGGCCCTGCTGACAAGCCGGAACGATGTGTCCCAACGCATCCTGACGGTGGGCCGCGAGGTCTTCAACGACATCATCAAGAAGGCGAAGAAGCCCTCGCTCCGCTTCCCGATCCGATCCCTTGCCAATGTGAAGTACGACCCCAAGACCGGCTATTTTGAAATCCGGGGGAAGACGGCAACGCGGACGTTAAGCTACAATACCGTCAAGACCTTCGCCCAGTCGATGCGGCTCCTGGCGACAACGAAGAAGGACCTGCTCGACAAGAACGACATCGCGGGTAAGCGCGAGATCTACTACAACAGCAAGAGCTGGGGCGAATGCCGGTTCGAGGAGCAGCCGGAGAGCGACACGCTGCTGGACGACATGGAGGCCATGCTGGGGGTCAACCGCGAGCAGATCGGCTACATTCCCGAAGAGCGCGGTGGCGATGTCGCCGGGCCGCTGACGGTTTTTGACCAGAATCCCTCGACCCACGAGATCGTGAAGATCAATTGCGGCAAACTGGGAACCGGGGCCTGGAGTATTCCCGCCCGGGTTGAGCACCTGAAGTTCGAGTCTGACGCCAAGTTCATCCTGGTTATCGAAACCTCCTCGCTATTTCAACGCCTTGTTCACCACCGGTATTACGAGACGGCCAAATGCGTCCTCATTTCCATGAGCGGGGTCCCGACACGCGCCTGCCGGCGGTTTATCCGGCGGCTCGCGGATGACCAGAAACTGCCCGTCCTGGTGTTTACCGACGGGGATCCCTACGGGTACTGCAATATCTACCGGACCCTGAAGGTCGGCTCGGGACAAGCCGCCCATATCAACCGGTTCTTCTGTGTGCCGCAGGCTCATTACCTCGGGGTGACCCCGCAGGACATCATCGACTTTGGTCTTCAGGACGCGACACACCCCCTCGAGGAGGTGGACATCAAGCGTGCCCGCGATGCGATGAAGAACGACCCTTTTATCAAGCACCACAAGGAATGGCAGGACGCGTTGAATCAGATGCTCAAGATGGGGGTTCGCGTGGAGCAGCAGGCGTTTGCGAAGCACGGCCTGAACTACGTCCTGGAGACGTACCTTCCCGAGAAACTGAAGCGGGGAAAGTTTCTGCCGTAAGTGGTTAGAGGTTGTCAGTTATCAGGTTTCGTGTTCCCGATCTCCGCCATCCAGTAACCGATGACTACTTCCTGACCCAGACCGAAGGCTCAGCCTGGTAGAATGAAAATTCAGAATACTGGAGCCCCATGATTGCCAGGAAGATGATCACAACCAGCACGGCGGCAATCATATACGGCATGTAGGATTTTCCTGAAGCACCCTTGGCGGCGGCAGCGGGTATCGCCGGCCCGGCATTTGCCTGAGGGGCGACGTCGGCGCGAGGGTCTGCCGCTTGAACTGCCCCGGCGGGAGCGGAATCGGAGTCTGCAGATGCCCGTTTCAGTTTAATTGTTCTGACTGTTGTCATGGCCCACCGTTACTCAATGATTGGGTGACTCAAATTCCTTCCATGCTAGGCGCAAGCCCCCTCCGGCTCAAGCTCTTTCTTTCCTTGCAGGTCAGCGGTTGCGTTCCGCGTTCCGGGTGTAGAGGGCGGCAATTTTCGTGCGGCGGGGGACCTGGAGCTTCTCGAGAATGAGGCTGACCCGGTTCCGGATGGTTTTTTCGGCCAGATGGAGCTGTTTTCCGATTTCCCGGTTGGTGTGGCCCTCGGCGATCAGGTGGGCAATCTTCTGTTCGATGGGGGTTAGTTTGTTAACGCTCCCGCCCCCCGCGTTTCCGCAGGGTTTGGGATCCATCTCGGCCAGACGGGCGATCAGCGAGGGATCCCACATTTTCTGGCCCCGTGCCAGTTTCCGTATCGCTTCGACGATCACGGGAATGGAGCAGTCCTTGAGCAGATAACCGTCGGCCTGCTTCCGGATGGCACGCAGGATGTGGCTGTCCTCCACCATGCCTGTTAAAACCAGGCACTTCAGGTGCGGGACGGTGGTCTTGATTTCATGCATCACCTCCAGGCCGTCATCGGATCCCAAGTTGATATCCTGGATGAGGATGTCGGGCTTGTGCTGTCCGATCATGGCCAGGCCATCTCTTCGTCCGGCGGCATCGCCGACCACCTGCATGTCGGGTTCCGCGTTCAGAACATGTGTCAGGGAATGTCTGAACAGGGTGTGGTCGTCGATGAACCCGATGCGGATCGGGTTTGGAGTGGGAGTGCGTTCGCGGGATGACTTCATGGGGACTCCTGTTGGGGGTGATGGGGAAAGTCGATCAGCGTCTTTGTTCCTGATTCCTGCGGCGGACGGGTCAGGGTGCCGCCCAGGTCGGCGCAGAGGGCCGAGACGATCATCAGCCCCAGCGAGGAGCGGTTTCCCGGGGGGTGCCCCTTGGGCATACCGACACCGTTGTCTTCAACGGCAAGGCGGATGAGCCCTGTCGCAGTGCACGAGAGGCAAAGGGAGATGGTGCCCTGGTGGCCGGATGGAAACGCGTGGCGGATACTGTTCATGATCAACTCGTGTACCAACAGCCCGCAAGTCATCGCGATGGAAGGGGACACTGTCAGGGGCTGCGCCGGCAGGGATTCCTGATAGGAGAGGTCGGGTCGCAACTCGTTGATTAAACTGCGGGCGATGGCCGACAAGTGGGGTGGCAAAAATGTTTCGGATGGATTTTTCACTTCCTGAAGCAGTGTGTGAACCTTCGCCATGGCTCTTACGCGTTGCTCGCCTTCAAAAAGGGCGGTTCGGGCCACGGGGTTCGGCTCCCGCTGGGCTTGAAGGTACAGGATCGAGGCGGTGGCTCCCAACTGGTTTGCAATCCGGTGGTAGACTTCGCGCACGAGCAGTTCTTTCTGCTGTACCAGGCGTTTCAGCTCAAGCAGGTCGGCATGCCGGGCCATGGCAATGGCCACGGCGCATTGCAGTTCAACGGGATCGGGAGGCTTGAGCAGATAAGCGCCAGCCCCTGACTCCGCCACGAGAGGCGGCAATTCAGGGTAATCGTGACCGGTGACAATCACGGTTGGTGTCGGCCGGGTTGACTGGATGCGACGTGTCGCTTCGAGTCCGCTGAATCCCGGCATTTCAATATCCATAAGGATGGCGTCCGGGCGGAGGGAGATGGCCAGATCCACCGCATCCGGCCCGGTGGAGGCCTCGCCGGCGACAATAAATCCACGGGCCTTGGCGGCAGAGATGAAAGATCTCCGGATAAGCGGGTCATCTTCCGCAATCAGTAGTCGATTGGAGGTGCTCGGGTAAAGGTTCACGACGCGACACCTTCGACTGGAATCGTTTGACTGGGAAACACGACGCAGGCCACTGCGCCATTGTCATGTGACACGGCGAATCTTCCCTTAAGACTTGAGGTGGCGAGGTCATGGATGATCTGAAGCCCAGAGCCCGGGGAACTTGAAGGATTGTGAAGTATGGCCTTCGGGTAACCCGGACCATTATCCGCGAAGGTAAGGCTGATTCCATCTGTCAGGGTGACGATGCTGACCCGAATGGCCATGGGGGTGTTGCGGCGGCACCCGTGGCGGATGGAGTTGGAGGTCAGCTCATTAATGATCAGAGTCAGGTGATGGCCCTGTGAAGAGGGCACCATCACGTCGCCCTGGGTGCAAGTGATGTCGATTTCGCATGGAATCCCTGCGAGCCCCGTTGTCTTGTGGATCAACACGCGGCATAACTCACCCAGCCCGATGGGGCGCCACCCATTCAGCGACAGCATGTTGTGGATTGCTGCTAAACCCGCAAGTCGGGCTTCCATGTCCTTAAGGTGCCCCGCTTCCTCCGGCGAGCGGGCATAGTCGCGTTTCATCTGAAGCAGGCTGATCAGGGAGGCGAAGTCGTTTTTTACCCGGTGATTGACTTCCCGCAACAGGGCCGCCTGGGTCTTGGCGTGTTCGAGGATGGCTTCTTCCCGCGAGTCCTGTTCCTGGTCAGCCTGGATAGGTGAAGGGGCGGGGGACGATGTACGGGTAGCATTCCCGTACCAGAGGAGCACGAGGGCGCCGAGGGCAAAGATACAGGCACACCACTCCAGCAGGACATGTATGCGTTCCATAACCAGGGGGGTCATCAACTTCCTTCCATCAAACAAGCTTCCTTCCCCGGCGACGACGCGCACGCAATCTTCTCCCGCTAGGTACTCCGGTTCATTGCACACTAAATGCGGGCAGGATTCAAGGGTCATATGTCCCTAATAATAAAGGTATATAAGACCCTATGCCCGGCGCCGTTTATTTAGTGCACTGGACCAGGTGTGTGAAACAGGGCTGTGAAAGCCAGTCAATCGAGGTCTGATGACAGTAAAAAACCAGTCGGAGTCGGGAAAGTTAAGGGTGTTTATCGCGGAAAGTCATGCGATTTTCCGATACGGGGTACAGGCGTGCCTCGCGGAGACACCAGACATGATCGCGGTCGGGCATGCGGGGGCAGGCGAGGATGTGCGACGACAGCTTGATCCTGAGCAGTGCGATGTGATGTTGCTGGATACGGGCTTGTCCGGGTTGGACGGCTTTGCTCTTTTAAAGCAGATCAAGGAAGATTGTCCGCGCCTGCCTGTCCTGCTGATGGCGGGTTCCGCGGAGGTCGGGTGGTTACTGCGGGGAATCCGTGCGGGCGCATCGGGTGTGGTATCAAAAGATGCTTTGGCGGATGAATTCCAGCTGGCGATCCGGCGGGTTTGCGCCGGCCATCCCTATATTGCCGAACCCCTGGCGGAGAGACTGGTTCTTTTTTACCAGCGGAATGAAAAAGAGCCCCTGGATGAGCGGCTTTCGCCACGGGAATTCGAGGTGATGCAATTTCTCGCGGCAGGCCTGAAACTCTCCGAGATTGCCCGCAGACTCCGCCTCAGCCATCAGACAATCACCACGCATCGCCGTCATATTCTGGAGAAGACAGGCTTGCGATCAACGGCCGAGATCATCCGGTACGGGATTCTCCATGGACTGGGTGAGCCCGAGGACTGTTCCCGGATATGACATCAACCTTTAAGGTGGACCGCGACCTCCGGGCGCGGTCAGACACCGCCCGGAGGTCGGCGTCTACCTTGATTCGGCGATGCGGCCCGCCCCATGCGTGTCGGATTATATAGGTTGAGTGGTTACTGAAAGCTTGTGTATAAACCCTTCCTAATCGAAACAGGGGGGTGTTATGGCATTGTCAATGCGGGGAAAATAAGCGGTGGTTGGGTTCGAGTCTGCTGGTGATGCTTGCGGGAGGAGCGATGGCGCAGGAGGCGAATGCGCCGAGACCGCCTGAGATTGAGAATCCCCAATGTCTCGGCGTCAATAAGGAGCCTGCGCACGCCACACTCATGCCCTACGGGTCCCTCCAGGAAGCGCTTCCCGCCCGGCGCCATGCGTCGTCATTCTGCCGGAGCCTGAATGGCGAGTGGAAGTTCAACCATGTTCCCCGCCCCGAACAGCGCCCAGTGGATTTCTTCAAGCCGGAGTTCGATGTGTCAGGCTGGAAAGACATTCCGGTCCCTCAAATTGGCAGGTGCTGGGTTACGGGACGCCATATTATAAGAATTTTGGATATACGATAAAATAAGACTGGCCCCGGGTGATGAGTGAGCCGCCGAAGGATTGGACCGCGTATGAGGAACGAAATCCGGTCGGCAGTTATCTCCGCGATTTCATTCTGCCTTCTGGGTGGGATGGGCGACGGTTCCATCACGGTGGACACTGTCTCTTATACACATCTGACGCTGCCGACGAATAGAGAGGTGTAG
>CAZMSS010000071.1:0-6467 GCA_964568965.1 uncultured Verrucomicrobiota bacterium
AGTGGGGACGGAACCGCACCTTGACGTCCGGCCCCATCATCTGGTGGGCAAAGAAGGTGATATCCCCCTTGAGGTCGGCCATGGACACCTTGCGGTCCACATACAGCCCCTCCACCTGGTGGAAATTCGCGCTGTGCGTGGCATCCGTCGTGTCACGCCGGTAACAGCGGCCCGGCGCGATGATCCGGATCGGCGGCTTGCGGCTTTCCATCACGCGGATCTGGACCGGCGAGGTCTGGGTGCGGAGCAGCGTCTTGCCGTCCAGCCAGAAGGTGTCCTGGGTATCACGGGACGGGTGGTCCGCCGGGGTGTTGAGCGCGTCAAAGTTGTGGTATTCCGTCTCGATATCCGGCCCGTCGGCCACGGTAAAGCCCAGCATGCTGAAGATGCGGATGGATTCCTCGATGACCTGGGTCACGGGGTGCCGGGTTCCCAGACTGCGCCAGGCGCCCGGCATGGTCACATCGAACTGCTTCTGTTCGGCCGCCTTGCCCGCCGCCGCCAGCGCGGCTTTCCGTTCATCCAGCACCGCGGTGAGTTCCTGCTTCAACTCATTGGCGCAACGCCCGAATTCACGGCGCTCCTCGGGAGGAACCGTTTTCAGTCCGTCCATGACCCCCTGGAGCAGGCCCTTGCGCCCCATGTACTTGACCCGCACGACCTCCACCTCACTCAAGGTGGCCGCCTGCCGGGCCTCAGCGAGGCCTTGTTCTTTCAGCGCAACAATATCCTGTGCATTCATAGTTCACCCATTTCCCGCAACGCCCATTTGGCGCGGTAAAAGCGGTCAAAATACTGGAACAGCGGAACGGTGTCGAGAATAGACAATGGGGTAACTGGCGGGAATGGGACCGACGCCCCCTACTTCCCGATAATGAACATCGACCGGACCGGGCTTATCTTCAGCGTCACCACTGTCACAGCCTGCCCGTCCTCAACCACGCGCGAATACTGCGGCACAGATAAGCTGCCGGTATGCGGATCCCACAATTCCGGAATGATCTTCCCCCGCAGCCGCACCGTGGCATCAGCCTCACGATCCCCGACATTGGCAAAGAAATAAACGTCGGTCCGGTCCTTCACCTTATGGATGTACCGCAACTTCTGGCTGCTCGCGATGTCCACATCAAACACCTTGAGCGCCACGTCCAACGCCTTTCGCAGGTTGGCTTCATTCGGCGAATTCAAATAGATCGCCCGCCCTCCTTTTCGGCCCTCCTGCACGATCAGGCTGTCACGGTGAGCCAGGTTGGCCCCGCCATCCAGCCGCACCTCGAATTCACTGATGCTCGGCTTGCCGTTCGCGGCGCCGCCGATCTGGAGCCGGACCCTTGATGCCGTTACGGTCGCAAACGTGTCCACCCGGCTTTCGCCTATTGACGTCCCCGACACACACGGAATCCACGCAGTTCCACTCCAGTACTGGACACTGTAGGCCGTCACCCTGTTGAACGCCTCCCTGATCAGCGTCGAATTGAACGTCTGGTTTGCCCCGAAATCGACCTCCAGCCACCACTCCTTCGCATCCACTTCAGAAGCTTCCCAGCGAGTGTCAGCCGTTCCATCGATCGCCTTCGCCGCCTCGAAAGTGCCGGACTGGTGCCATTCCGATGAAGCCGTGGCCATGATCTGCTGCCTGACCGCCGGGAACATCTCGCTGATAACCGCCACAACATCATGGTCGTGGCCGAACTCAGCCGATTTGTGCGGGAGTTGGCCGGCGGCAATCACCTTGCCGCCATTGTCGTAAAACTTCTTGATCTTCTGCAGGTTGCTCCAGCTGATGACCTTCTGACTAGGCATGATGAGGACCTTATACTCCTCGTAATTGATCTTGTTGTTAAGCTTCAGGCTGTCGCCCTTCACCGTGCACCGCTCGTCAAGAACTTCGGGATGCAGGAACGTAAAATCGCGGCAGACCTTCGTGGCAAGAAGCTCGCCGAGGGAAATGTAATCCGCCTCCGGGATGTTGACCCCACCCTCATAGGGATCAATCGGACCATCAAAATGAAAGCCACCCTGGAGCGTTGCAATCGGGTAAAGCACCGCGATATCCGCCACATGCCGCCCTTTCGCCTGCATAAGCACGTTAAGCCTTCCGATACAGGTATTAAACTCTGCCAGTCCATCCGCATACAGCGGATTGCGGGGAGAAAGCTCCGGCAGGTACGTCACATGCCCCTTGTTGTACCAGACACCATGGGGAACAAAGTTGTTGATCCCCTTGGCATATTGCTCCAGCAGGACTGCGTAAAGCCGGTCCCAGCTCAAATTCCCCATCGCCCCGTAAGTCTCGGTCATCGCCTGCGCCTTGTCCCAGTTGTAGACAACCGAACTGATAATCTTGTAATAGGCTTCGGGATCATTATTCCAGCCGATCTTGTCAATGCCCGGCACGTCCTGGTGCTTGTAGCATTTCATCAGATCCCCCGAGACGCCCACCGGGTTCTTCACGTTCTCCTGGTCCTGATGCCCGAGGAGCGGTATCCTTCCATGCGCAGTGCACCAGTCCTGGATGGTTTTCATGAAACCTGTCGCATACAGCTCGCTCCTGAATCCGAAAAGATAATTCCGGGCAGCCTGCGTCCCGGGCCCGATATCGTACCAGAGCGCGGGGTAATACGCCGTGGGGCTGAACCCGTGAGCAGCCTTGAACTTTTCATTGAACGTGTCAGTCCACACACGGCCACGCCCCCGGTAAAGGGTTGGCTCATCATAAAACGCCCCAGCCACGGTCTTTCCAAAATCATCGCCGAACTTGTCGTAATAAGGCTGATAAACCATGCCGACGAATTTAGCGACCTGCTCAGGATCGAGATAATCGACATTGGGATCACCGTCCAGCACACAGACAAATGTCATGATTTTCCACGAGCCGGCGGGAACAGCCCAGGTAATGGCTCCATCCTTCACCGTGGCGGTCAAATCCTCGATCTGCCGGGTCCCGGTATTCATCGCCACAAGGCTCATCAGTTTGCCCGGCGGCAAAGGGTGGGAATAGGTGGCCGGCCCCACGACCGCTTCCTCGAACTTGTCGAGCCGCTTCAGAGTGGCATCCGGATATCTGTTCTTGAAACGCGGGATTCCGTCGCCGCCATTCGCGCCACAGCTTCCGCTGGGAAAGCCGTACTCATCATAAAGGGTAATGAACATTCCCAGCTCGCGCGCCTTCTTAACGGCCAGCCCGTAGCGCTCAAAATATTCCGGGCTGAGATATTTCGGCATGAACTTCGGACCAAACGGCAGCGGAGCCATCCCGCCATACCCGCCACGATCGCGGTTGTCCTGCAACTGTTCCGCAATCCCTGCCGCCGTCACTTCGGTGTTGTTCCAGAACCAAAGCGGCCTCGCCCTGTCCTTCAGCGGCGGCTTGACGAAATCACTCCTCATATCCGCCCGGCATGGCAGCGCGAACAAAGCGGCCCCCGCCAGGCAGGCTATACCGATCCCTGCCCTGCCTATATATTTATTCATCCAACTGGTGTACGTCATAAACAAATAACAAACAACTCAATAACCTTGGCGTCCCCATGGGACGCCAGTAACGTATCTTCATTAGTGATTTCAGGCCTATGGCATGTTAGTTTCAGGAACTTCATGAGACTCTTTCAACAATTCCGGGAGCGACTGGCGAGGCAGAAGCAGTTCGCGGGCGCATTGAATGCCCTTCGCTTTATCGGGCCGGGACTGCTTGTTACGGTGGGTTTTATCGACCCCGGGAACTGGGCCTCCAATGTGGCGGCGGGCTCGGAATTCGGCTACCAGTTGCTCTGGGTGGTGACGCTGAGCACGATCATGCTGATCCTGCTGCAACACAATGCAGCCCATCTGGGCATTGTGACGGGAGACTGCCTGGCGGAATCGGCCACCCGGCACCTGCCCCGCTGGGTGGCCCGCCCGGCCCTCGGCTCCGCCGTCATTGCGACCATTGCCACCGCCTTCGCCGAAATCCTCGGCGGCGCCATCGCCCTGCAGATGCTCTTTCACCTCCCGCTCAAAATCGGGGCCATCCTCACCGCCCTCGTCGTGGCCGGCCTCCTCCTCTGGAACTCCTACCAGCGTCTTGAAAAAATCATCGTGGGCTTCGTATCGCTCATCGGGCTCGCCTTCCTTTTTGAACTGTCCCTCATCGACACCCATTGGGTGGCGGCGGCAACGGGCTGGGTAACCCCCGCCATGCCTCACGGCTCGATCCTGATTATCATGAGCGTCCTCGGCGCGGTGGTGATGCCCCACAACCTGTTCCTGCATTCCGAGGTCATCCAGAACCGGCAATGGAGCACCCAGGGCGAGGGGGCGATTGTCAGCCATCTGCGGTTCGAATGGCTCGACACCCTGTTCTCGATGGTTGTCGGCTGGATGATCAACAGCGCCATGATCCTGCTGGCGGCCGCCACCTTCTTCCAGCAGAACGTCAAGGTCGTCTCCCTGGAACAGGCTGAGGAAATGCTGCACCCGATCCTCGGCCATCAGGGCGCGATCGCCGCCGCCGTCTTCGCCCTCGCCCTGCTCTGCGCCGGGTTGACGGCCAGCGTGACTGCCGGGATGGCGGGCGGGACGATTGTCGCGGGACTGTTCTCCCGGAACTATGACATCAAGACACCGTCCTCAAAAGCCGGTGTCGGCATTACCCTTGGCCTCGCCCTGCTGGCGGTGATGTTCGTCACCAACAGTTACAAGGCCCTGATCGCCTCCCAGGTCCTGCTCAGCATCCAGCTCCCCATCACCATCATGCTGCAGGTATACCTGACATCGTCACGCAAAGTCATGGGCACCCATGCCAACACCCCCTATGGCAAGCTCTGGCTTTTCCTGATCGCCGCCATCGTCATCTCCCTGAACCTGATCCTGCTGTGGAACATGGCAGGGGGTACATAATCCTCCCGTTGGGCTCCCGCGACAAGCATTCGTCGACGCCTCCGACAGCGGCCTCACACCCAGGGCAAACGCATCTAAATACCAGCCAATTCAAGAGATTTGAACAGAAGCCGCGAAGCTCACAAAGGTCAAATGTGGCGTTTATTTCGGTGCCACGGGTACATGGCGCCGAAATAAACGCCACGGTTTGCTTGAAGAATCGAAGACTTATCGCCTCCTGCCGAGGGTCGGTGCGGGATTTTTATGCGGAGTACCCGCCGCATACAAATCCCGCACCGTATACAGGGATCAGTCTTCCCCTTCGCGTTCTTTGCGGCTTGAGCGAAGCGGGTGTGAAAAATCTCTTTGTTTTCCGGAATTCAGATGCGTCCGCTCTGGCCTCACGCCCAAGCCGCGTTTAACATTTTAACGAAAGATGGGATTATTTTCCGGTTTTTCATCTTTATTTTCGACAAGCGTCATGGTCCTCGCTACATTTCAATTTTTCTGTCGGACTTTCCCCGGAGATCTCTATGGATACCACCACTATTGGAGTGCGAAGCGAACTCTCCCGACGCGATTTCATGAAGGGTTGCCTCGCCGTGACCGCCTTCATGGGACTGCCCCACACCCTTTTCAGCAAGGTGCTTGAGACGGCGGAATCCGATCGCAGGCTGCCGGTCATCTGGCTCCACTTCCAGGAGTGCACCGGGTGTTCCGAATCGCTCCTGCGGTCCAGTCATCCCACCATCGCCTCGCTGATCCTCGACAAGATCTCGCTCGATTACCACGAAACCCTCATGGCGGGGTCCGGCTTTCAGGCGGAAAAATCCATGCACGACTCCATCACCGCCAACAAGGGCAAGTATGTCCTGGTGGTCGAGGGCGCAATCCCCACGGCTGAAAACGGCATCTTCTGCATGGTTGGCGGCAGGACGGCAACGGAGTCCCTGGCGGCCGCCGCCAAGGATGCCCTGGCGATCATCAGCATCGGCACCTGCGCATCCTATGGCGGGATCCAGGCGGTTTCCCCGAATCCCACCGGTGCGGTCGGCGTTGGCGCACTGGTGAAGGACAAGCCCATCGTCAATATCCCCGGCTGCCCGCCGAACCCCTATTCCTTCCTGTCCACGGTGCTTTACTACCTGACCTTCAACAAGCTGCCTGAACTGGACAACCTGGGCCGGCCCAAGTTCGCCTATGGCCGGCGGATCCATGAACACTGCGAGCGGCGTCCCCATTTCGATGCGGGCCGCTTCGCACGGGCCTACGGGGATGAAGGCCATGCACAGGGCTATTGCCTGTACCAGCTCGGGTGCAAGGGTCCGGTCACATTTGCCAACTGCCCGGTCCAACGCTTCAACGATGTCGGCGCCTGGCCCGTATCCATCGGGCACCCCTGCATCGGGTGCACGGAGCCGGATGTCCTGTTCAAGACCGCCATCGCCGAGAAGGTCCAGATCCATGAGCCGACCCCCTTCGACGGTTATCCTCCCGTTGACACCGGCAAGAAGGGGAAAGGCGCCAGTCCGCTGACGACCGCGGTCGTGGGCCTGGCCGCGGGGGTGGCCCTTGGCGCTGTCTCTTATACACATCTGACGCTGCCGACG
>CAZMSS010000071.1:6477-12074 GCA_964568965.1 uncultured Verrucomicrobiota bacterium
CGACCTGGTCTTTGTCGTGTTGGAACTCACGGATGGCGCGGGCGCCATGCTGGCGAAGAAGCTGCCGGATTCGACCTCCTCCTCCCAGGACAAGAAGAATCCATGAAGCCGCTGTCGAGACGTAATTTCCTGAAAACCGCGGGCTCCTGCGCGGGACTGCTCACGGTGGCGCCGGTCACATGCGCCCTTGCCGGCACCAGCCGGACGGTCAACGATGACGAGCTCGGAATGCTTTATGACGCCACCCGGTGCGTGGGGTGCAAGGCCTGCATGTCCGCCTGTAAGCGGTATAACAATGACAACGGCAACCTGGAACCCGAGAAGGCGAAGTTCGATCCCGACGGCCTCTGGGACGCGCCCTCGGATCTGAGCGGCAACAACCGGACGGTCATCAAGCTCTTCAAGGAAAACAGCACGTCCTGGTCCTACGTCAAGTATTCGTGCATGCATTGCCAGAAGCCCTCCTGCGTGTCCGCCTGCCCGGTCGGCGCCCTGACCAAGGACAGGCAAACAGGGATCGTGAGCTACGACAAGACCCTCTGTATCGGCTGCCGCTACTGCCAGATCGCCTGCCCTTTCAACATCCCCAAGTTCCAGTGGGACCGCGCCATGCCCCAGATCGTGAAGTGCAACTTCTGCAAGGAGACCTGCCTTAAGGAAAAGGGTATCACCGCCTGCGCCGACGTCTGCCCCGTCAAGGCGATCGTTTTCGGGAAGCGCAAGGAGCTCCTGGCAGATGCCCGACGCAGGATGAAGGACCATCCGGACCGGTATCTCGACACGATCTATGGCGAACACGAGGTCGGCGGCGTGAATCACCTGTACCTTTCCGGCGTTCCTTTCGCCAAGCTCGGGCTCCGGGATCTTCCCGCCGATGCACCCGCCGTGTTCTCCGAGACAATCCACCACACCATTTACAAGGGGTTCATCGCGCCCATCGCGCTGTATTCCGCGCTTTGCTTTGTTGCCTTGCGCAATGCCAGGAAGCAGAAAGACCATCAGGCCCCCCATGACGACGGTTCCCCGGGAGGCAAGGCCTAGCCATGCATAACCTTGATTTCCAGAAGCAGGAAGGCCGCCTCTTCACGAAGTCATTCTTCGTGCTCCTGTCCCTTGTCCTCATCGGCGCCGTCCTGGTCGGCATCCGGTTCGTCAAGGGCATCGGCGCCGTCTCCAACATGAGCGACGGGTTTCCCTGGGGAATCTGGCTGGCCTACGATGTCGCCACCGGGACGGCCATCGCCTGCGGCGGCTATACCGTGGCGATCCTGGTCTACATCCGCCACAACATGCATTACCATCCCCTGATCCGGTCGTGCGTGCTGACCAGCATGTTCGGGTACGCCCTGGCCGGGCTCTCGGTCATGGTCGACCTGGGCCGACCGTGGAATGTCTACAATTTCTTCATCCCGTCGCGATGGCAGCTCAATTCCGTCATGTTCGAGGTCGCCATGTGCGTGATGACCTACACCCTCGTGCTGATCATCGAGTTCCTGCCGGGCATCCTCTACAGCATGGAGACGTCCGAGTGGCGCAGGCTCCGCGCGTTCGCGAAAATGTTGCATCCCTCCCTGGCCCCCGACCAGGAAAAGCTATCCGGACTCATCGCGACGGTCCGCCGGACAGCAGGCGTGATCCGGCCGTGGCTGGACAAGGTCCTGATTTTCTTCATCGTCCTGGGGATCACGCTCCCGACCATGCACCAGTCGTCGCTTGGCTCGCTGCTCCTGATCGCGGCGACCAAACTGAACCCGCTCTGGCATACCGGGTTCCTGCCCCTGCTGTTCCTGGTCAACTGCATCTACATCGGCTATTCGGTGGTAATCATGGAATCACTGATCTCCTCGCATGCGTTCAAGCGCCCCTATGAGGTCAAGGAGCTGGCCGGGCTGGCGGGCATCATCCCGTGGCTCACGGTCATCTGGCTCGGGATTGTTTTCGGCGACCTGGCCTACCGCCACCAGTTGCTGGCGGCCGTTCGCCTCGACTTCTACTCGGGATTCTTCCTGGCGCAGGTCCTGCTCGTGCTGGCCGGCTCCCTGCTCCTGTTCCGCTCGCACAATCGCACCTCTCCCCGCTGGCTGTTTGTCTCCGCCGTCCTGATCATCCTGGGCGGGGGATTGTACCGGTTCAACGTCTACCTGATCGGCTTCGATCCCGGTTCTGGCTGGCGGTACTTCCCCTCCCTGGCCGAACTGATGATCACCGTCAGCATCATCGCCTTCGAAATCCTTGGCTACCAGGTGCTGGTCAAGCTTGTGCCCGTCCTTCCCCGGATCCACCTGCACGGGCAAGGAAAGATCCTCACGCCCCCTCACAGCGAAAACACGATATTGGCGGCCAAAGGCCGGACGGACGGCATATAACGGAGAACACTACTCATGGCAACGCGAACCATTACACTGGATCCGGTAACAAGAATTGAAGGGCATCTGCGGATCAATGCGGAGGTCAAGGACGGCCAAGTTTCCGCGGCATGGTCCTCCGCCCAGATGTGGCGGGGTCTCGAAATCATCCTCAAGGGAAAAGCACCGCAGGACGCCTGGGTCTTTGCCCAGCGCATCTGTGGCGTCTGCACCACGGTCCACGCCATCGCCTCCATCCGGGCCGTCGAGAATGCCCTGAAGGCCCAGGTTCCCCTCAATGCGCAGTACATCCGCAATATCATCATGGCCCAGCATTCCGTGCAGGACCATATCATCCACTTCTACCACCTGTCGGCTCTCGACTGGGTCGATGTGCTCTCCGCCCTGCAGGCGGATCCCAAAAAGACAGCGCAACTGGCACAAGGGCTCTCCAACTGGCCCGGCAATAGCGCCACGGAGTTCAAGGCGGTCCAGGACAAGCTGAAGGCATTTGCCGCCACGGGCAGGCTCGGGATCTTCTCCTCCGGCTACTGGGGCCATCCGGCCATGAAGCTGCCCCCCGAGGCCAACCTGATGGCGGTGACCCACTATCTCAGCGCGCTGGATTACCAGCGTAAGGCCGCGCAGGTGATCGCGATTCTTGGCGGCAAGAACCCGCATATCCAGAACCTGACCGTCGGCGGGGTGGCCTCGGCAATCAACATCGACAATCCCGCCACCTTGAACGTGGAACGCCTGACCTTCATGCGCACGTTGATGCAGGAAACGCGGGACTTCGTCCAGCAGGTCTACTATCCCGACCTGCTGGCAATTGCCGGCGCCTACAAGGACTGGTTCGGATACGGGGGCGGGGTGAAGAACTACTTCGCCGTCCCTGAATTCCCCGAGGATGCGGGCGGGACAAAATTCACCCTGCCCGGCGTCCTCATCCACGATGGTGATCTCCAGACGGCCCGGCCGATCACCAGCCAGGCCGACGACTTCCTGGTCGGGAACATCCATGAATCGGTGGCACGGTCCTGGTACGAGGGCGATACCGCGCTCCATCCCTGGCAGGGCGACACCAAGGCGAAATACACGGACTTCAAGCCCGAGGGCAAGTATTCCTGGTGCAAGGCGCCCCGGCTGGACGGAAAACCCTTCCAGGTGGGTCCCCTCGCCCAGATGTTGGCCGGCTATGCGGCAGGCAACACACGGGTACGGACGATGATGGACGATGCCTGCTCCAAATTGAATATCGGCCTGAACGACCTCCATTCGACCATGGGCCGCCAGCTCGCCCGTGGCATCCGGGCCTGCATCATGGCCGACATCTCACTCGAACAAATCGACAAACTCCTGGCGAACATCGCGTCCGGCGACCAGACCTATGCGAACCCGGTCGAGATCCCGAACGGCGAATTCAAGGGCGTCGGGTTCCATGAGGCGCCACGCGGCTCCCTCTCGCACTGGATTGTCTTCAAGGACAGGAAGATCGAGAATTACCAGGCCGTCGTCCCGAGCACCTGGAACGCCAGCCCCCGTGATGAAAAAGGCGAACCCGGCCCCTATGAGGCATCGCTGGTGGGCAATCCAGTTGCCGATCCGGAGAAGCCCCTGGAAGTCCTGCGAACCATCCATTCGTTCGACCCCTGCATTGCCTGCGCCGTTCACACCATCGATCCCGAGGGCCGGGAAATCACCCGGATTAAGGTCATCTAGCAGAATGAAAGTCCTGATCCTTGGCGCCGGCAACAGCCTCCTTTCAGACGAGGGGTTTGGCGTTCATCTCATCGGCTACCTGCAGGCGCATTACCGCTTCCCCGACACCGTCGAGCTGTTCGATGCCGGCACCATGGGCATCATGGCCATCCACAAGATCGAGGAGGCGGATTACGTCTTCATCGTGGATACAGTCGAGGCGGACGAACCCCCAGGCACCCTGCTCCAGTATGGCAAGGACGCATTCATGCTGAACAGGGTTCCCGTGAAACTGTCCCCCCACCAGGTCGGCATCCAGGAAATGCTGCTGGTCTCCGAAATGCGCGGCCGCTGCCCGCGGGACCTTGTCCTGATCGGCATCATCCCGGCCTCAACGGAACCCGGAACCGAGCTGTCCGGTCTCCTCCGCGCAAAACTTCCCGAAACCGCCGGGATACTGATGGATGCATTGCGGAAACTCGGAATCACGGATAGCCATGAGCGGCCAAGGCTCGGGATCACCAATTCATTACTCCAACGGGGCCAATCATGCGTGCTGTAAAGCGTCGCGTGAATTGGCTGGTTGGCTGAATTCTATAATTCATCCCCGGAAAGCGGAGTTCTTCGGGGCACCCGATCAAGCACGCGCTTGAAGGCCCCTTTGTGCGCACGTTTGGCGCGATCTTCAAGATAGGTTTCGGTGGTGAGAGCGGATATCTTCTCAGACACAGCCGAGGCAATGAACAGGTTGATGGACACTCCATCCTGTTTAGCGATAGCCTTGATGTGGCGGTGAACGGAATCCGGAAGCCGCAAGTTTAATGCACTCATTTTAGTTCTCCCAAAAAGTCAGAGGGCTTGAGGATTCGCACCCCAAAGCTTACAACCAACCTAAAGTCTTTCACATTGTGCGTCACAATATCCACGCTGCCAGCAGCTACAGCCAATTCCAGAATATGGTCATCCTTCGGATCGGAAAGTTGCGGTCGCCAAAGAAAATGAATCTTCCTGAATTCCGCCCGGCTACAGAGTCCGTCCAGGACATCTTCAACGTCCTGGACGGACAGTCCTAGTGCACGATGGCCCCGTTTCAAAACCTCTTCATATTCAAACAACAGCGTCGTCGACAGTAGGGGCGTGACCTGCCCCCGCTCAATCATGCGCAGAATCTGATAAGACGCACCCATCGCCGAGTAAAGCCCGGCATACAGGACATTCGTGTCAATGACAGCCCTGCGTTTATTCATAACGAAACGGTACTGAATACAGTATCACTTATCAAATCATTTCTTGGCCAACACTTTGCGGCGCTTACGTTCTGGATTATTCGGAAACCGCCAGCGCTTGCGCGGTGAAGATGACGGGATACAGTCGCTCGGAGTACCAGAGCCGGGCAAAGTAGAGTCCGATGGGTGCGGGCGTGAATCGCGTCCCGCCGTCCGTGTTCCTTATGAGCCATGCCACCCCGTCCCGGACCGCGTCGCCATGCTCCACCGGATCCAGCGCCTGTCTCTTATACACATCTGACGCTGCCGACGAATAGAGAGGTGT
>CAZMSS010000072.1:0-11816 GCA_964568965.1 uncultured Verrucomicrobiota bacterium
TGGTAGCTTCCCGACCTTCCAACCGCAAGATAATTGATCGGCCCGGCTACCGGTCCAAAGAATAAAATGATTATGGGATTATTCGCAACAGTGCCTTCAATGCCCGGTAATCGGTCTTACCGGTGCCAAGGACGGGAATCTTTTCAATTTTCCGGATCAGGCGGATATTATGGAGAGGCGACAGGCCAGACTCCTTGATCCGGTTGTTAACCTCTTCCCGATCCAGTTCCCGGATGGTGAAAAGGACAATCTCGGGATTGAGGTCCACCGGAGACGCCTCCACGGCAAGGACAGGTTCCTCATCGGACGGCTTGACATAAACCCTTGCCAGCGCCTCCTCGATGGCGGGCAGGGAAATCATTTCCCCGCCCAACTTGACGAAGCGCTTCAACCGGCCGGAAAACACCAGCATGCCGTCGGCCCGTTGCAACACAAGATCGCCCGTCCTGTACCAGGACGTCCCCTCGAACTCGACAAAGGGTGATTCCCCCTCATAGTTCAGGTAGCCGCCAAAAATGCTCGGCCCCCTGACCAGTAACATTCCCGGGCGCCCGGGCTCGGCGCGACATCCGGTCTCCACATCCACCAAAGCCATCTCGACCGAGGGCAGCAGCCTGCCTATGGTGCCCGGCTGCGGATTGCCTTCATCATTGGCTGACACCACCGGCGAACATTCGGTAATCCCGTAGCCTTCGATAACCTTGAGAGCAGGCCACTGGCGGTGAATCATGTCAAAAATGGCCTCAGGACACTTCTCGGCGCCGGTAATCACGGCACGGAGGGAACGGAGCGTTCCCTGGGGGGAATACCCCTCACCTCGATCCTCTCCCTCAAGGGGAGCGGAAGGAATGCTTCTTAATATGCCCCCAAGGAACGTGGGGGTTCCGACCAGAAGTGTGATTTGATAGGCGTCAATGAGCCGCGCGAGCATTGCGCCCTCGGTGGGATTGGGGTGATAGGCTACCGGCATACCGCTGCAAAGAGGAAGAAGGAGAGTGCAGCTCATGCCAAAGGAATGAAACGGCGGCAATATTCCAATCAACCGATCATCGGGCAGGAACTTGAAAACCCTGGTGAAGTCACGCAGGTTTGCGAGAATGTTGGCATGGGTCAGCGGCACGGCCTTCGGCAAACTCTCCGAACCGCTGGTAAACAGCACCACCGCCGTATCCGGCACCTTCACCGAACCCAGGCGCTGACGCCAAAACATCCTGGCGCCAGCCCAGGCCCGCAGTTTGGCGCCTAAGCCGACCTTTTTACCCAACTCCTCGACCAGTACAAACCGATCCCTCAGCGCGCCCATACTGCCGGACTGGGATTCAATCTTCTGCACCACACGCCCGGCGGTCAGAACGACCTTGACGCCCAGCAAATCCAGAGAGTGGGTCATATTGCGGCTCCCCACCGTCCAGTTCACCATCACGGGGGTCTTGCCGGCAAACAGGGTGGCGAGGTAAAGAACCCCGACACCGGAGGAGGCGGGAAACATCAGACCGACATATTCGCCGGGGAACTTCCTGATCTCCGGGGCCAGGGCAAGAATCCCGGTGATCACGTCCCGATAGGTCTTCACGCCTCCAATCTGGTCTGCCAGGACAATGCGGTCAGGTCCACGGCCTGCCTGGGCAAGAAAGACGGAGGTCAGGGTCTTGCCTGCGGGGATAACAACGTCGCCGCACGGAGTTCGCGTCCCGCCTTGCGCAGGAAACCATTCCTTTGGAATAGGCTTGAGTTCCACCTTCACGGGGGCTGCTGAAAAACCACGTGCGGCCAGCAGAACATCCCCAACGGTTTCCATCCCTGCACCGTCGCTGACAGGAAACCCGAACTCGGATTCCACCCAGAGGCCCAGATCGACGATAGCCAGGCTATCGAGATTCAAATCCCGGGTCAGGGAATCGGTGTCCCCGATCGAAGCGCGCCCTGTCAACTTCCGCAAATACCCGATCACCAGCTGCCGGGTGGAATCGGGGACCTCGGAGAGATCCCCGGCGTTCACCCCGCGCGCCGGCTCAGGGAGTTCATGGCCCCCGCCCTTTTCCCACAGCGTATAGGGGACATACCATGCGGGCGGAGCCTGATTGTTATAATAATCCTCCAAATAGCGGTTGAGTTGGGCGCGCCCACCCCGGCGGGGAAAGTCGCCCGGCTCGAACAACTCGATCGCCACCCGGCGTCGGGGTGAAAAGAAGATTCCGCTCGCAAGCACCGAGAGAACTCCCTTTTTCAGGACTGCGGCAAGATGCGGGGCCCTTCCGGCGACCCGACTGAACCCACTCCCCCACAAGCCGCGCGTCCGGACCAGAACCACACGGCATTCTGGAACCTGCGCCAGGATCGTCTCCACCGCGCTACTGCCCGCCAGATCCTCGGTCCGTTGCCGCGCAATATGCCCGGACGGATAGAGCAGAATGTTACTGCCGCCCTTGAGCGCCCCGATACAATCCTTAATCCCATCCTCCACTGCCTTCCGGCTGGATTCCCCGTACAATGAGGGATCGGGGATGGCCACCACCTTCATCCGCCGCGCCAGCCAACGGACCCCGGGACGGTTCATCTGGTCCTGATCCGCCAACGGCCGCAGTTGAAATCGCGGATAAAGTCGCGACACCACTATAACAGGATCAATGAGGGCGGGATGATTGGGCAGGAACAGGATCCCCGACCGGCCCTTTTTCGCAACTTCCTCGACGCCGGTCAGTTGAACCCGATACCGGAGCCGGAGGATCGAACGGACCAAGGCGCAAATCAATAGGTTAAGCACCTGATATTTACCCCCCGATGGTTTCATTCCGCCGATGAAACAGCCTAAACAGGATCCCGGTAACCCCCAGTGAAAACAGGCCCATGATTCCGAAAGCCTCTGTCGGCTTCCAGTGGGCATTCAGGTAATTCGAAAACAGGCCGGATGAGAGGATCCCGCTGAACACGATAAAATTGACAGCCGACAACACCGCGCCCTTGCGGACAACCGGCGGGCGGATCTGCAGGAAACTCTCCATGGGGATTAGAATTCCCCCTCCAAAGCAACCCAGGAGAAACGTCAGCACATAAAGGGCCGCCCGATGAAGCCCGCCCGGAAGATAAGGAACCCCGGTCATCAACACCATGACCAGGGACATCGCCAGGCAAAGCGGCCATACCACCTTGTACCAGCGGGTGATCGGAACCAGACGACTGCTGATGACCCCGCCGACGGCGATGCCCACCAATTGGCTCACGATCAGGCAACTGGTCAATGTTTTACTCAGGTGGAATTGCTGGATGCCCAGCGGATTGATGATCAGGATCCCCAACGAGCCGATCAGCCAGACAAAGACATTCGTAAAGATGGTGGTCGCCAGCAGCGGGTCCTTGCGGGTAGCCAGAAGTTCCTGGATGGTGTGAACCGGCCCGCTCCAGGGGAATTTCGCGAGGGGATTTGCAGCAGGCCGCTTCGGCACCCCGTAGCTCACCAGCAACCCGATCAACGCCGTACCAATGACAGTCCCGCCCACCAGCACACGCCCTTTCTCAATCCCCCAGAACCAGATCTCCTGGTAATCCAGCATCATCCCGGCCAGCGCGACGCCGCCCAGGATGGCAAGGGTGACCAGCATGCGCAGGATCCCGTTGGCGTGCGTGATGAAGCGCTCCGGATAGAGATCGGGAAGCGATCCATTCATCGCCGGGCTGAACAGGGTGGCCTGGAAACCCATGATGAACAACATGGCAAAGATCAAGGGGGAATACCCGCTGCAGATTCCGACCGCGCCACACAGCATGGCGACAAGTTCCAGCCATTTGGCTGAAATGACCACATGGCTTTTCATGAACCGGTCGGCACACCAGCCCGCCGGGGCGGCAAACAGGATGAAAGGCGCCGTAAACACCGCCAGGGCGTAACCCTGCATGTTGTTCAGGCCCGCCGCGACAAACAGCACCAATGCCGCCTGCTTGAAGAAATTGTCATTGAACACCCCCAACCCGTAGGAGGTCGCGATACAGGCAAACTTTCCCCGCGCGTGGCGGAGAACCTCCTGGTCACTGGCATTGCTGGTCATCATAGAAGGCTGTAGTATTCAGTATTCAGTGTTCAGTATCCAGAAAATAGATGACATAATCTCGGATACGGAATACTGAATACTGACATGCAACTCTTCGATGCCCATTGCCACTTGCAGGACGACCGCCTGTTCCCGCACCTGGATGCCGCCATGGAGCGCGCACAGGAGGCCGGGGTAACCGGCCTGATGTGCTGCGGAAGCTGCGAGGCGGACTGGCCCTTGCTGCCGGAGATCGCCCGGCGGTTTCCCGGGGTCCGGCTCTCCTTCGGGATGCACCCCTGGTATATCGGGAACCGGAGTGATGGCTGGTTGGACACCCTGAAATCCTGCCTGACATCCCTCCCTTCATCCGTCGGGGAAATCGGGCTGGATCATGCGTTGGACAAGGCCACCTTCCCGGACCAGGAAGCAGTTCTCCTCGCCCAGATTCATCTGGCAGACGAACTCAATCGGCCGGTGTCCATCCATTGCCGGCGCGCCTGGGGACGATTAATGGAGTTACTGGATGAAAAAGGCTGGCCCTCCGCCAGATTCGTTCTCCACTCATATTCAGGCTCCGCCGATCTGATTCAGCCGCTGGCAAGGCGGGGCGCCTATTTTTCCTTTTCCGGCGCCATCACCTTCGAGCAGAATCGCAAGGGCCGGGAAGCCGCAACCCTTGTGCCTCCGGATCGCCTGCTGATTGAAACCGATGCCCCGGATCTGCCACCCTCTCTGCCGTCCGGAGCAGTGGTCTTGCGCGGAACTGATGGCGACCCGATCAATGAGCCGTCTCATCTGATCCTTGTCGCGCGGACACTCGCTGGTCTTCGGAACATGGATCTGGAAAACGTGGCCGCCACAACCCGGCAAAACGCCGGTGAGCTATTTCGCCTGCCCTTGACCGATTGACCGGTTCACCATTTCTTCCGGATCGGGATGCCGGCCGCGATCAGCTCACGCTTGATCTGCGGGATGGTATACTCCCCCGTGTGGATCATGCCGGCAATGATGGCCGCATCGGCCTTTCCCGCCGTGAAGGCATCGGCAAGATGGGAGGGCTTACCCGCCCCGCCGGAGGCGACAACGGGGATACGAACCGCCTCGGCAATCAACCGGGTCAGGGTGATCTCGTATCCCGTCCTCATCCCGTCGGCATCCACCGAGTTGACCACGATCTCACCCGCACCCAGGTCCTCCGCCTGTTTTGCCCAGGCCACGGCATCCATGCCCGTGCGTTCACGGAAGCCCCGCGTGGTGATCTCGTATCCGCTGGGGAAGCGGGGATCGTTTTCCACGCGCACCGGATCCATGCCCAGCACGATGCACTGTGAGCCAAAGGCCTTCGCGCCCTCGGCAATGATACCGGGATTCACCACGGCCAGCGAGTTCACGGAGATTTTCTCGGCCCCGGCCAGCAGGACGCGGGACATGTCGCTCAGATTTGAGATCCCGCCCCCCACGGCAAAGGGAATGTGTATTGCGCGGGCCACGGCCCGGACCATCTCAATATCAATCGGCCGGCGCTCCGCGGAAGCCGTGATATCATAGAACACCAATTCGTCGCAGCCTTCATCATAATACTTCGAAGCCAGTTCAACCGCATCACCCAGCACCACGTTGTTCTGGAATTTGACACCCTTCGTGACCTTCTTGTCGCGGACATCAAGGCAGGGAATGATTCGTTTAGTCAGCATGTTCCATCCCACCGGCTGAAGTTTTCGAACACTTTTAACCCGATCCGCCCCGACTTCTCGATGTGGAACTGGGTGGCCACAAGGTTACCCCTTCCGACAATGGAGGTGAATTCAACCCCTGCATAATCAGTGACGCCCACCCGGTCCGCCGGGTTTATCGTGGTGGGGTAATAACTGTGCACAAAATAAAACTCCGTCTCATTTTCAACCCCCGCGAAAACAGGATGCGGTCGCTGGAAAGACACGGCATTCCAACCGATTTGGGGAACTTTGTCGGCAGGGCTGGAGGGACGAAACAGCCGCACCTCGCCCGGAATGAATCCGAGCGTCGGAGTCCCGCCATCCTCCTCAGACCGGTCAAAAAGAATCTGCATCCCGACGCAGATTCCGAGGAAGGGGGTCCCCCTCGCAACCACCGCCCGAAGCACATCCACCAACTTCAATTCCGAAAGATGACGCATCGAGGCGCCGGCCGCGCCGACCCCGGGGAAAACAACGCGTTCCGCCTTGAGAATATCATCAGGGCGATCGGTAATGGCCGCCTCGACCCCGATTGCATCGAACGCCAGCTTGACGCTGGTCAAGTTTCCGGCCTTATAGTCAACAATTGCTATCACAACAGCTCCCTGCCTTGCATTTCGTGTTCCATAGTCTTATCTTACCCATTGCGCTTGTCGAGAAAGAGTTTTGAAAAAAGGAATCGAAAGATGAGCAAACCACTGACATTGACTGTGGCCACCCTTGTTATCCTGGCTGGGCTGTCTATCGGGAGCCAGGCCGCACCCCTTCATGAAGCGATCAAAGGCAACATCGTGGAGGAGGTCAAGCGGCTTGCCGAGGGAGCAAACGCCGATGTCCTCAACGCACGGGACCCGGATGGGTCAACCCCTCTGATCCTGGCCGCCGTGCGGGGCCAGATTGACATCATCAAGATCCTGGTCAACGCCGGAGCCGATGTCAACCAGGCCACCGAAGGCGGCCTGACGCCGTTGCATTGCGCCGTGAACAAGAATTTTGCCGATGTGGCGCAATATCTGGTGGCCAAGGGGGCCAATGTCAACGCTGTAACCACCAAGGGCTCGACGTCGCTTCATTGGGCGACCTATAACAAGAACCTGGAACTCTGCAAACTGCTTATCAAGAAGGGGGCATCCGTCAATGCCAAGGCTGTTAACGGCTTCACCCCCCTTCACTGGGCCGCGTATACCGATGCCGCCGATATCGCCACGCTGCTCCTGGCGAACGGGGCGGACGCCTCGATCACCGACAGCAACAAGCAGACCGCCGCCGCCGTGGCCGAGGAGCGCAACTCCGCCAGCGTTCTGGAGGCCATGAAACCCAAGCCCCCCTCCATCACGGCACGCCTTTTCGGCCACACAAAACCCGACGGCGCTTCAACGAAACCCGTGCTCCCCCTTCCCGTGGTTCCAGCCAAGCCCGCCCCGCCGGCCACCGCCAAGGCCGTCGCAACTCCGCCGGTCGGGCCTGACGGCAAGCTTCTCAAACCCATTGACTATAAAAACGGCGCCCGTTACGAGGGCCAGCCCCCCTCGCCCACAGGATCCTATGAGGGTCAACTCGTATTCCCGGACGGTTCGCGTTATTCAGGCCAGTTCCAGAAAGGTCAAAAGCATGGCGCGGGGAAACTGACGATTCAGGACGGCGCCTATTACGAGGGGAGCTGGAAAGCAGATCTTCGCGACGGACAGGGCATCGAAGTCTTCGCCAACGGCGATCGATACGAGGGTAACTGGAAATCCGACAGCATGGAGGGGGCAGGCTCCTATGCCTTCGCAAATGGCGGCAAAATCACGGGGACCTGGAAGAAGAACCATCTGGCCTCGGGACGGGGTCTCTTCAAATTCGGCGAAGGCGACACCTACGACGGCGCCTGGCAGAACGACATGATGCACGGGGAAGGCACCTATACGACCGCTGACGGGACCCGCCTGACCGGGCATTGGGAAAAGAACGCCTTCATCGGACAGAAATGAAGCCGCAGGACAACCACTAACCAGCACTGATATTTTGTACTTGTCTGAAGAAACGGGGCCGCCATAATAGCGGCCTATTTTTTTATAAGCCAATAAACCGAATAGCGGAGACCCACCATGGACCAGATCAAAGTGTTCCTGAGCGAAGACGAAATGCCCCGTCAGTGGTACAACATTGCCGCCGACTTCCCGCACGCCATGCCCCCGCCGGTCACGCCCGAGGGCAAGCCCGTGACGCCGGATATGCTGGCGCCGGTTTTCCCGATGAACCTGATTGAACAGGAAGTCAGCACCCAGCGCTGGATCGATATCCCCGATGAAGTCCTGCAAATCCTCTGGCAGTGGCGCCCGAGCCCGCTTTGCCGCGCCACCCGCCTCGAGAAGGCCCTGGGCACCCCGGCCAAGATATTCTACAAGAACGAGGGCGTCTCCGCCCCCGGCAGCCACAAACCCAACACCGCTGTACCGCAGGCCTATTACAACAAGCAGTTTGGCATTAAACGCCTGTCCACCGAGACCGGCGCCGGTCAATGGGGCAGTTCCCTTGCCATGGCCTGCCAGATGTTCGGGCTGGAATGCAAGGTCTACATGGTCAAGATCAGCTTCGACCAGAAGCCGTTCCGGAAAATCATGATGCAGACGTGGGGCGCCAAGTGCACGGCCAGCCCGAGCAACGAAACCAATGCCGGGCGTACCGTTCTCCAGCAGGACCCGAACTGCCCCGGCAGCCTGGCCATTGCCATCAGCGAAGCCATCGAGGACTGCGTGACCCACAAGGACACCCGTTACGCCCTGGGCAGCGTGCTGAACCATGTACTCCTGCACCAGTCCATCATCGGACTGGAAACCAAGAAGCAATTCGCCAAGATCGGACTCTATCCCGATATCGTCATCGGTTGCGCCGGCGGGGGATCCAACTTTGCGGGCATCAGCTTCCCGTTTATGGCCGACAAGATCGCCGGCACGAAAAACCCGCGCATCATCGCCGTCGAGCCCGCCGCCTGCCCGAAAATGACCCGCGGCGTGTTCGCCTATGATTCCGGCGATGTAGCCATGATGACTCCCTTGCTCCCCATGTACAGCCTCGGCCATACCTATGTTCCCGCGCCGATCCACGCCGGGGGCCTGCGCTACCACGGCATGGCGCCGCTGGTCAGCCACGCCATGCGAGAAGGCCTGATGGAAGCCGTGGCCATCCCGCAACTCGAGTGCTACAAGGCCGCCATGTTGTTCTCTCAGACCGAAGGCTTTATCCCCGCCCCTGAAACCTCGCACGCCATCGCCATGGCAATCCGCGAGGCCAAACAGGCCAAGGAAGAAGGCAAGGAGAAAGTCATTGTCCTCAACTGGTCCGGCCACGGCATCATGGATCTGAGCGGGTATCAGGCCTACCTCGACGGGAAACTGACCGACTACTACCTCCCGGACTCGGAAATCCTGAAAGCCGAGGAATGCCTGAAGGGGCTGCCCAAGCCCCCTCCACTGAAGTAAGGGGCATCGGCTACAACTAGTGCCTTACAGTCCTTGAAGTCCCTGATGTCCTCTGCTATGGTGTGCGACACATTGTCACGGCGACAAAATGAACCATGAAAGCAGGATTTCTTGATAAACTGATTTCCCGCCTGGATAGGCTGGATCCGGAAAGTGTTCAGACCCATTTCCTCCGTTTGGCCAAGGAAAAGGGACTTCTTGAAACCATTTTCCAGTCGATTCAGGAGGGGGTTGTTGTCCTTGACGGCAAGGCTCACATCACCTACGCCAACCGGGCGGCCGGTGAACTGATCGGGTTCAACCATGAAGCAACCGTGGGCAAGCCCATGAACCGCTTCCTGCGTGACATCGAATGGACGAGGGTACTTGGGCTCGATACCGGAGAATGGACCAAACTCAGCAGCCACCAGATCGAGGTGCGCTACCCCGTCCCGCGCCTTCTCAGCTTCTACGTCGTCCCTCTTTCCGCTGTTGAAAACAATGAGAAGGGAGCGGTGATCATCCTCCGTGATGTGACCCATGACCGCGAACAGGAAGCCAGCCTGCTGGAATCAGAACGCCTGAATGCCGTCCGCCTGCTGGCCGCCGGCGTCGCGCATGAGATCGGCAACCCGTTGAATGCCCTGAACATCCACCTCCAGCTGCTGGACCGGGATCTCAAAAAGACGGACACGCGAAACCAGGCGGCCCTGCTTGAACTGGTGGATGTGGCCCGTACCGAAGTCACTCGCCTGGACCTGATCATCACCCAATTCCTCAAGGCTATCCGTCCCGCAAAACCAACGCTGGCCAAAATCCCCGTCATGACCGTTATCAAGGATACCCTTACCCTGCTCAAGCAGGAAATCGACAACCACGGCGCCCATGTGGAACTCGAGCTCCCCACCGACCTGCCTCCCCTACGCCTCGACAAGGACCAAATCAAGCAGGCCTTCTTCAACATCATCAAGAATGCACTTCAGGCCATGCCGGAAGGCGGCCTGTTGAGGATCTCGGCCGCCGCGTCGGACCGCTTCATGGCCATCGCTTTCCGTGACAACGGATCAGGCATTTCCCCGGAAGACATCGGGCATATCTTTGAACCCTATTACACCACCAAACCGGCGGGGTCGGGCATCGGGCTGATGATCGTCCAGCGCATCATCCAGGATCATGGCGGCAGGATTGACGTGCACAGCGAACCGGGAGTAGGCACCACGTTCACGGTTTTCCTGCCGCTCGATGAGCGACGCGTCCGCCTCCTGAAACCCCACCCCCGCTCAAAATCGGACTCCGAGGAAACGCCATGACTTCGCAACGCACGGTATTGATTGTGGATGACGACCGGAATACCCGGGAAGGACTCAAGAGGGCCCTTCAGGGACATTATGAGGTCGTCATGGCCGAAAGCGCCGAAAAGGCCCTGCCGCTGCTTGACGAACGCACCGTGGATATTGTCTTGAGCGATATCCGCATGTCCGGCATGGACGGCATGACGCTCCTCCAGCGGATCATGGCGCGAAGCAATCCTCCTATTGTCGTCATGCTGACCGCCTACGGGAATGTGGAAACCGCCGTCGAGGCCATGAAACTCGGGGCCTACGATTTCCTCACAAAGCCCGTCAACCTCGACCACCTTGACATCCTGCTCAAGCGGGCCTTGCATTCCCACGAGGTCGAAAGCGAAAACATCACCCTGAAGGCTCAATTAGACAACCGGTTCGGCCTCGAGAGCATCATCGGACAATCCGATGCCATGCAGGAAGTTTTTGAAACCGTCAAGCAGGCGGCCCCGACCCAGGCAACCATCCTGATCCTCGGCGAAAGTGGCACCGGCAAGGAGCTGGTTGCCCACGCCATCCACCGGCTCAGCAGCCGGTCAAAGGGCCCCTTCATTCCCGTCCACTGCGCCGCCCTCTCCCCCACGCTTCTGGAAAGCGAATTGTTCGGACATGAGAAAGGGGCCTTCACCGGTGCCACAGAACGGCGCCGCGGCCGGTTCGAACTGGCGGATGGCGGAACACTGTTCCTCGATGAGATCTCCGAAATCGGCACGCCGGTCCAGGTCAAACTCCTGCGGGTCCTGGAAGAGCGCCAGTTCGAGCGGGTGGGCGGACATCAAACCCTGGATGTAGACATCCGCCTCATCGCCGCCACCAATGCGGACCTGGCCGCCATGGTCAAGGCGGGAACATTCCGAAACGATCTCTTCTTCCGGCTGGACGTGGTATCCATCACCCTGCCCCCCCTCCGGAAACGACCCGGCGACATCCCCCTGCTGTGTTCCCATTTCCTGAAGGAGTTCAGCGTACGGAACAACAAACCGGTCGAGGACATCACTCCCGATGCCATGGGCATTCTCTCGGCTTACAACTGGCCTGGCAATGTCCGTGAACTTCGAAATGTCATCGAGCGCATGGTGGTGCTCTCACGCACGCCCCGCCTGACTGTGCGGGATATTCCCGCGCCCCTCCGGGGCGCCGTGCAGGCCGAAAATCCTCGTCCCGTGGCACTTCTTAAAGGGGAGTCCGCGCGAAGCGCCTCACCTGAATCCATGGCCGATGCCGAGCGTTTAATGATTTTTGAGGCGCTCAAGCGAAACGGCGGAAACCGGACCCTGGCCGCTGAAC
>CAZMSS010000073.1:0-11800 GCA_964568965.1 uncultured Verrucomicrobiota bacterium
TTCCTCATCTGGAGAACGGTGACCCGGCACCCCTGGTCGTCAATGATGTCGCCGGTCTTCGGGAAGCGGCGGGCGTGGGCGGTGACCCAGCCGGCGATCCGGTCGGCGCCCTCGGCATCGAGGGAGAGATCCAGCTCGTAATTGACTTCCTCGAGGCTGGTGTTGCCGTTCACCTGCCAGCGCCGGGTTCCGGTGGGTTCTATATTCGGGCTTTGGCCATCGGGTTTTTCGCCGGCAAACTCGGCGATTTCATCCAGGATGTCCCCGCGGGTAATGAGGCCGGCGGTTCCGCCGAATTCATCGATCACAATGGCCAGCCGGCGTGCCTGCTGCTGGAACATGGTCAGCAGGGTATCCAGCGGGGCGGTGTCGGGGACATAGAAGTGCGGGTGAAGGGAATCGGAAATATCGCTGGCGGGATCCATCAGAAACCGGGCCACATCGACGAAGCCTTTGACGTGGTCCATATCCCCCGTGAAGGCCGGGAGAAAGCGGAACCGGGCTTTCCGGCAGGTGTTGCGCCAGGTGTCCGGATCGTCCTCCAGGTCGATCCCGATCAGGTCCACGCGCGGGGTCATGACGTCCTTTGCCTGGAGTTTTTCAAGGCGGATGATGCCGTCCACCATCAGCCGTTCCTCCTTGTTCAGCACCCCCTCCTCGTGACCGACATCCACGGCGGTCAGGAGTTCGGCATCGGTCAGGGCGGGGCGGTGGGGGATCAGGTGTTCATGGAAGGTGTGGGTGATCTTGTCGAGGAGCTTGTGGATCGGTGTGCAGAGCCAGATCAGCAGGCGGAGAGGTGGGAGATAACGCAGTGAAAGTGCATCGGGATGCCTGACGGCCAGGCGCTTGGGTGCAACTTCCCCGAAGACGATCAGTAGGAGTGTCATGGTGGGGATGGCGACGATTTCACCGTAGTGCGGGACCATCTGCTCGGCCAGCACATAGCCGAGGTTGGCGGCCGCCACGTTGACGATGGTGTTGCCGATCAGGATGCTGGACAGGAGGCCGGAGGGGGTGGCAAGCAGGGATTCGATTTGCTTGGTGGCCTTTGGGTGGTGGCGGCGCAACCGGTGAATCTGCATGGGGGTCAGGGAGAACAACGCCGTCTCTGCGCTGGAGAAAAACGCGGAGGCTCCCAGTAGCATCCCCAAGGCTGTAAATTCCCCTATTATTAGTGCCGTCATAATGACCCTTTAACCAACGGCAAGCATAATGATCCCCCGGGAAAGAGGCAATAGTGTTATCAGGAGCCGGTTACCGGTCAGGGGTTGGCGGCCTTCCGCCGCTCCTTCGCCCAGATCATCCAGATGCATATCTCGTACAGGGCGACGAGGGGGACGGCAAGAATGAGTTGGCTGAAGGGGTCCTGGGTGGGGGTGATAATGGCCGCCAGGATCAGGATGATGACAATCGCGTGGCGCCGCTTATCCCGGAGTTGCCGCGAGTTGATGATGCCCAACTGCCCCAGGATCAGGATCACGATGGGGAGTTCAAAAGTGAGGCCAAAGCTCAGGAGCAGTTTCAGCACGAACCCGATGTAGCTTGTCACGGTGAAGTATTCGATACCAATGCCCATCCAGGAATTGAACCAGAGCATGATTTCAAGCGCCGGGCCCAACGCCATGAAGTAACACATCAGCACCCCCGACAGAAACAGAACAGCGGCGAACAGAAGTCCGCCCAGCAGCGTCCGGCGCTCCCGGTTGGTCAGGCCCGGGAAAACGAACCAGCAGATGGAAAACACGATCACGGGCGCACTGAACAGCACCCCGCCCCACAGGATCGTCTGCACTGCGACATCCATTCCCCCTGTCACGTCGAGGGTCCGGATGAACGTGTCGGGGTTGGGGACCACTCCCTTCAAGGGGGCCTTCAGGATCTTAAAGAAGGTCGGGGCAAAATAACAGGCCGCGGCCATGCCGATGAGCAGAGCTGTGGCGCTCCAGACCAGGGCGCGACGAAGATCATCCAGATGCTTCAGGAAGGGCTTCACGGTCTCAACCAGCAGGCTGTCTTTATCCGACGAGGTCACGTGGCTTCGCTCCCTCTTCTGAAGTGGCTGTCTTGTCGGCCGTCGGATGCTCGTCCCCGGACACGGTTACTGTCGGTGTCGCCTCTGTCGCTTCAGTGATTACCGTCTCCGGTTCTGCTGCGGACAAGTCGGGTTCCACGACCTCCGCCTCCCCGTCATGGATCTTTGCCTCCTGATCGCCGGTTTCTGCCCCCTGAGTACTGACCTCAGGCGTCTGGTCGATGAGCTCCGGCTCATGAAAGCTGAGTTCCGGGAGCACAGGTTCATCCGCGGTTAACAGCTGGTTCTTGAATTCCTGGGAGGCGCGCTGGAGATCCCGGGTGATCTTCCCGATTGAGCGGGCGATGCCGGGAAGCCCCTTCCCTCCGAAGAGCATCAGGCAGGCGGTCAGGATGACCATTAATTCCATGCCGCCAACATCCCCGATAAGGGCAAGGCTGGAGACCGGTGGCATTAGACTCGGCAGATACATAGGGCGAAGAGGATATCAGATACTTAAGAAAAAAAAAGCCCCGGTTTTGAGCCGGGGCTTGAGGCGGTGTCGGTGTCGTGTTACTGCTTCATCACGACGAACTCGACGCGACGGTTGACCGCCCAGGCCTTCTCGTCGTGGCCGGGATCCTTGGCCTTTTCAGCGCCGAAGCTCTTGGTCTGGATGCGTGTGCTGTCCACACCGAGGTTCATCAGGTACGTGCGAACCGACTGGGCACGGCGTTCGCCGAGGGACATGTTGTACTCGGCGCTACCGCGTTCGTCGCAGTTGCCTTCCAGTGTCACAATGGTTCCGGCGTTGGCCTTCAGGTAGCTGGCGGCGGCTTCGGCCTTGGCGCGTTCGGTATCGGCCACCTGGGCGCTGTCAAAGGCGAACTGGATGGCGACGAGCTGTGCGTCAACGATCGTACCGGCCCCTTCAATGCGGGTGCCGCCCGTACCATTCACGCCCAGTCCACTGTCAACACCGCTGCCGACGGGAACATCCGTGAGACCGTCCTTGTTGGCCTTTTTGCCGAAGAACCCCTTGCAACCCGTCATCGAAACCGCGACTGCGCAAGCCATAAAAACTGTAACCATCATTCGTTTGTTCATGTTTGTCATTCCTTATTGAGTTCGGTTATTTGAATAAGGGGTTATTTGGAACACCACGCGGGCGAAAACCAACTTCCACCATTAGGCGTCAAACATACGGGGGGGTCTCCCATCGTGTCAAGGAGATATATGCGGGAACTGCCCCCTTCCTGCTTGCAACAAACCAGATGCCGGCCGTCGGACGCCCAGGCCGGATCCTTGTAGTTGGAGTCTGCCGGGCTGATGAGCCGTTCCTCCATGGAGGCGGGGTTGATGATGTAGACTCCATAGAGCCCGCCTCGGCGGCTGCAGAAGGCGATCAGGTTGTTGGCGCCCCAGTCGGGGTCCACATTCTCCTTGCCCCGGGAAGTGAGGCGCCGGCTGCTTCCGCTGCGGTCCATGACGTAGATCTGCGGCGAACCCGCCCCGGCCAGGTCGGAAACATAGGCGATCTGGGCGCCGTCGGGAGACCAGGTGGGGCTGGCTTCCCCCGCGCGCTGGGTGCGGGTCAGCCGGGTCAACCGGCCTCCTGAGAAGGTTTGGGAATAGATCTCGGGATTCCCGTCGCGGGAGAGCACCATCAGCATTTCACCGCCGCTGGGCGAGATGCCACCCGCCATGTTGATCCCCGGATAGCGCGCCACCACCGAACGGCCGCCGGTCTGGGTGTTGATCATGTAGATGTCGGCATAGCCCCCCTTCAGGAACGAGGTGTAGACGATGCGGGAGCCGTCCGGCGACCAGTGCGGGGCCAGACTGATGGAGCGGTCGCGGGTGAGCTGGTGGAGGTTTCCGCCGTCGGCGTCACACAGATACAATTCCTTGTTGCCGCTGCCGTTGCCCACCATCACGATCCTGCCGGAGCAGATGCCCTGGAACCCCTTCGTTGCCATGATGATGTCGTCCGCCACACGGTGCGCCAGACGCCGGGCGTTGGCGGGGGTATCGGTGTAGGTCTTGTTGAGGGCGACCGTGGATTTGAGGACATTCATCACCTGGCAGTCCGCCGAGAGGGAGCCGTTGTTGTCATGGCAGGAACCGGTGACGGTATAGGAGGCCGGGCGGGTCAGGGAGAACCATCCGCATCGCGCCAGGTCGGCATTCAGGGTCTGGCGGAAAACAAGCCCGCCCGCCCCTGCCGCTCCATAGCCGGACAGGTCGAGACTGGTCTTGGTGCCGCCGGATTTTGAAACCAACACTTCCTGGGAAAAAGCGGGGATGAATGACAGGCAGGACAGCAGGACGCACAAGATTCTCAACTTCATAATCGCTCCGGATAATCTAAAATCTGAACACTGAACACTGAACACTGAACACTGAACACTGAACACTGAACACTGAACACCTCATTATCCCCCTCACCGGTTCCCTGTCAATTCAAAGGAGACCGGGATCCTGCGGTGTGAGGACAGGTACGAGGGCGGCAGGCCGGAAACGCGACGGACGGACTGAACGGCCCGCATGACCGAGGCATCCATCACCTTGTTCCCCGAGCTGTTGATCAGTCTGCTGCCGACAATGGCGCCGTCTGAACTGAAGGTAAGCTCCACCTTGGTCACCAGACCGGCGATGCCGATATCAGTGGGCTGGTCCCAGGCCCGGTACATGGCCTGCCGGACCATGTCGAGCACCACGAATTCCTGCGAGATCGGCGAGCCGTCGCCGAACTTGGAATCGCCGTTCAGCAGGCGGCGCATGTCCGCCTCGGAGAGGCTGGATTTTTTGCCCAGCTTGGCGCCACGATCGAGCAGTTTCCGGACTTCTTCGGGAGTGAGTTTCCCCTTGCCGTTGGGTAATTGTTTTTTAACCAGCTTGTTGCTGATCTTGATGCCGCCGACCTTCTTGACCTCGGGTTTCGGCGGAGCCTTGGGTTCGGGTTTCGGCTTAGGCTTATCCTTCGGCTTTTCGATGATGCCCACCTCGTCTTTGTCGGGCGGGGGCGCCTTCTGCTCCTCTTTCTTCTCCTCGGCTTTGACTTCGGGCTTCGGGAGATCCTTCATGAGTTCAGTGGCGGATTCGTGCGAATCACTGGGTGGCGGCTCGACATAGAGCTCCAGGGGTTTGCTCATGTCCGTCACGCTGTCATCGCATCCCGGGATCATGGGGATCACGAGAAGCAGGCCGATGAACAGGCCATGGGCGATGGTCACCAGCATCAGTTCGTTCGTATAGTTTTGACGGGAATCCCTCATTCGAATAAAAATAAGTAACGCAAGTGACGCATGGGGTCAAAGGAATAGCAGATGAATATATCATACGGGGCAGGCGAAAAGACAAACTATAACTATTGACATATTTGGATATCTTGATATGTTGGCGGCAGATTGAGAGCAGGAGGAGTGCGAATATGACGATGAAAATGATGTCGATCGGGATTGCCGCAGTGGGCCTGAGTGTAGCCGGGTTCCCTTTGTCCTGCCTGGGCGGATCGCCGCCCACGCTGCCCGAGTGTATTGTGAAAGCGTTGAAGGTGAATCCGGATTTGAGGTCGGCGACATCCCGCCTCACGGCGGCGCGCGCCGCGGTCAACGAGGCGTCTTCGGCTTATTATCCGCAGCTTGGGCTTGCGGGAAGTTGGACGCGAACGGACAACCCGCCCCAGGCGTTTTTTATGTCACTGAATCAAAGGCGCGCCTCGCTCCAGAAGGATTTCAACAATCCTGATGATATTGAAAACGCCCGCGGCAGTGTAGTGGCCCAGTGGCGGGTGTGTGACGGGGGGCGCCGCATCGCGGACAAGCGGGCCGCGAAGATGGGAGCACAGGCCGCTGAATATTCCATCGAGACGGTTCACAATGACCTCGTGTTCCAGATCACAAAGGCCTATTACGGGATTCTGCAGGCCCGCGGCTTTGTCGCGGTCCGGGAAGAGGCGGTCAAGAGTATCTCGGAGAATCTCCGCGTCGCCACCGAACGTTTCAAGGCCGGCAGCTCCATGAAAACGGATGAGCTGAACCTCGAGGTTCAGCTATCGCAGGGGCGCGAAGACCTGATCCGCGCCAGGAACGGTCTCCAGCTTGCGGTTGCGGCCCTGAATACGGCGATTGGCGAGAAGCTGTTGAAACTGTCCGACGTAGCCGACCTGCCTGATCAGTCGGATGAGTCCGGTCGAGCCGATCAGGCGGGCCAAAAGGAACCCTCCACCATCGACTCTCGCCCCGAGTGGCTTGCTGTCCAGTCCCAGGTGAAGAGGGCCGAGGCCATGGCCACGCGGGCACGGCGTGAATACCTGCCGGTGGTGAACGCCTTCGGGTCTGTGGACTGGGATTCCGAGCCCTTTCACGGGGCCGAGCAGAGCTACATCGCCGGGGCTGCCATTGAACTGAATATATTCGACGGATTCCGGACCCGCGCGGGTGTGGCCCGCACCGCAGCGGGCGTTGTGACCGCCCAGGCGGAGGCCGACAAGCTCAGGGATATGCTGGACCTTGACCTGACGCAGTCCCGGTTGAATGAACAGGACGCCCGTGAACGGCTGGAGGTGGCCGAGAAAAGCCTGTCGAGTGCCGTGGAGGCATTGCGGATCACGGAGGAACGTTACAAGCAGGGCTCGGCGGATATCACCGAATTGATGGCCGCCCAGGTGGGCCTGACCGCCACCCGGACAAGGCGGGTCGCGGCACATTATGACCGCCTGATTGCCCGGGCCGATGTGGCACGCGCCAGCGGGTTGATCAGCGGGCAGGGGGCAGATGTCAGAACTCAGAAATCAGAATAGGATTTATGCAAATTCCAGAGGAGCGGCAAACATGAGCACGATGAATGAACAGTTTGGAAAAATAGTGAAGGTGGCGTGGCGGCCGGTGGTCGGGTCGGCCGGGCTGGTCGTGATGGCGCTGTGGATGGCCGGTACCTTTGAGTCCAAGGTGGGCCCGGGGAAAGTCGAGCATCTCCCGGGGTTTGCCCTGCCCGCGCAGGCTAAAACCATAACGGTCAAAATGACCCGGTCCGCTTCCCCCGTGGAGGTGGTCGGCACGGCGGCCTCGGAACGGTGGGTGAACCTGAGCGCCCGGCTCCCTGCCACGATCCAGACTATGCTGGTGAGGGCCGGCGATGCCGTCACAAACGGCCAGGTGCTGGCCACCCTCGATGACCGTGATATCCGCGAACAGATCGCGGGCGTCGAGGCGCAATTCAAGCAGGCCGAGGTGGAATACAACCGGACCATCCAGTTGTTTGAGAAAGCGGCGACAACCGACCAGGCGAAGGTAGCTGCCCTGACCGGTCTTGAGGCGGCGAGGGCCCGGCTCCAGCAGATGCGGGTGATGCTGAGTTATGCCACCCTGGCGTCACCCCTTGATGGAGTCGTGACCGACCGTCGCTTTGAGGCCGGCGATCTGGTCGCCCCGGGACAGCTGGTGATGTCGGTTTATGATCCGCGCAGCATGAGGCTCGAAGTTCCTGTCCCCGTGCGTCTCCTTGCGCGATTCACCCTGGATCAAACGGTGCTGGTGGATCTTGACGGGGTGAACAAGCCGGTAAAGGGTGTGGTCCGTGAAATCGTGAGCGAGGTGGATCCCCTGAGCCGGTCCCAGAAGGTCAAGATCACGCTCGAGCAGGGGGGGGCGCCGATCCTGCCAGGAACCTACGGGCGGATCACGGTGGATGGCGATTCCCATGATTCCCTCTGGGTGCCTGAGTCGGCTGTGTACCGGGTCGGCCAGCAGGAGCTTGTCCAGGTGGTGTCGGATGGACGGGTGACCCGGCGCATTGTGCGCACGGGCGGCGTCCGCGCGGGCCAGGTCGAGATCATCTCCGGGTTGTGTGACGGCGAGGTAATCGTGGCCGAGCCCGTGAAGGAGGGTTGAGCCATGGACGAGAAACTCTCATTTATGGGGCGGGTGGTCGACGGGTTCCTGCGGGGCAATCTCGCGGTCCTGCTGATGATCATCAGCCTGGTGGCCGGCGCCGTGGCGCTGGTGGCGACGCCGCGCGAGGAGGAACCCCAGATCGTTGTGCCGCTTGCCGATGTCATGGTGTCATACCCGGGCGGCAACGCCGAGGAGGTGGAGCGCCTCGTGGCCTCGCGCCTGGAACGCATGCTGTACCAGATTGACGGGGTGGAGTATGTGTATTCCATGTCGCGACCCGGCATGGCGGTGGTCACGGTGCGTTTTTTTGTCGGGCAGGACCGCGAAGCCAGCCTGATCAAGCTGTACAACAAGATTTTCCAGAACATCGACAAGACCACGCCGGGCATTGCCGGCTGGGTGGTCAAGCCGGTTGAGATTGACGATGTGCCGATCGTCAACGTGGCGCTGTACAGCGGCCGCTATGACGAGCATGAGCTCTATCGTATTGCGGAAGAGGTGGCGAGCCGGCTTCAGCACGTTGAAAACAGCTCGCGCGTGACAATCCACGGCGGACAGAAACGCCAGATTCAAGTGAACCTCGATCCCGAGCGCCTGGCCGCCCACCGGCTCTCGCCGCTGGAGATTGCCGGCGCCCTCAAGGGCGCCAACGCCCAGATGGCCAACGGGGCCTTCCAGAAGGCAGACCGGGAAATGGCCGTCGAGACGGGGGCGTTTCTGAAAAGTTCGGATGACGTCCGCAACCTCATGGTGGGGATGCATGACGGCCGCCCGGTCTATTTAAGGGATGTGGCCTCGGTGACAGACGGTCCCGAGGAGGCGACCTCGTATTCCAGAATTACCGTCACCAATTCCCCCTCCTATCCCGCAGTCACCATTGCCGTGGCGAAGAAGAAGGGGAGCAATGCGGTCTGGGTGGCGCGGGATATTGAAAAGGTGCTCGAGGAAATGCGCGGCGGGATGATTCCCGACGACGTGACCGCCCGGATCACGCGGGATTATGGTGAAACGGCCAACGAGAAGGTCAGCAGCCTGCTCGAGAGTCTGGCGATCGCCATCATCACCGTGATCGGGCTGATTGCCCTGGCCATGAACTGGCGGGTGGGATTGATCGTCGTGATCGCCGTGCCGATCACCTATTCCCTGACCCTGGTGGTCAACTACCTGGCGGGGTACACGATCAACCGCGTCACTCTCTTTGCGCTGATCCTGGCGCTGGGACTTCTGGTGGATGACCCGATTGTCGGGGTGGAGAACATCTACCGGCATCTGGCCATGAAGCGATTGCCGCGGTTGAAGGCCATCTCGTTCGCCATGAACGAGGTCATGCCGCCGCTCGTGCTGGCGACGCTGGCGGTGGTGGTGGCCTTCCTCCCGATGTTCTTTATCACCGGGATGATGGGACCCTATATGCGCCCCATGGCGCTCAATGTGCCCCTGGCGATGCTCAGTTCGCTGATTGTGGCCATTGCCATCACGCCCTGGATCTCGAACAAGATCCTCAAGGTCGAGGGGCATAGCCATGAGGAAGGCAACGTGAAGGAGACGGCAACCTACAGGGTGTATGCCAAGGTGATGAGGCCGCTGGTCGAGTCGAAGTCAAGGACTTGGGCGCTCGTGGCCATCATCGGCTTCCTGTTCGCGGGATCCATCGCGCTCGCCCTGACGGGGCTGGTGCCGCTCAAGATGCTGCCCTTTGACAACAAGAATGAATTTCAGATTGTGGTCGACACGCCGGAGTCGTTTACGGTGGAGCGGACGGATGCGGTGGTGCGGGATTTGGAGGCCTATTTGCGGACGGTTCCGGAAGTCACCGACTTCACCTCCACGGTCGGCTCGGCCTCGCCCATGGACTTCAACGGGCTGGTTCGCCACTACTACCTGAGGCAGGGCGCCAATGTCGCCGATATCCGCGTCGGGTTGCTGTCGCGGAAGAGCCGGGAGATGGAAAGCCACGCCCTGGTACTGCGGATCCGGAATGACATCGCCGCCATCGCGGAGAAGACCGGTGCGAGCCTGAAACTTGTGGAGGTGCCGCCGGGTCCGCCGGTGCTGTCGTCCGTTGTGGCGGAAGTGTACGGCCAGCCGCACCACCGCTATGAAGACCTGATTGCCGCGGCGAAGACCGTCGAAGACCGGATGAAGCAGGAGAAGGGTGTTGTGGATGTGGATTCCTATGTCGAGTCGGCGCAGGAGAAATTCTTCTTCCGGGTGGATCGCGACAAGGCGGCGCGGAGCGGCATTGCGACGGAGGACGTGGTACAGATCCTCCAGGTGGCGTTGTCGGGTATGCCGGCGGGCCTGGTACACATCCCTACGGAGCAGAATGAACTCACGGTGATGCTGAAAATTCCCCGTGAGAAACGCTCGGATATCGAGCGGCTGAAGACGCTTGTGGTCAAGGGGCGTGGCGGGCAGGGCGTCCAGCTGGGCGAGCTGGGCCGGTTCGAGCCGCAGACGCAGGACAAGACCATCTATCATAAGAACCAGGAGCGCGTGGTTTATGTGACGGGGGAGATGGCCGGGCGCGGACCAGCCTATGCCGTGTTGAGTCTGCAGGCGTGGTTTAAGAAGCATCCCCTTCCGAAGGGTATCAAGCTGGACTGGGCGGGTGAGGGCGAATGGAAGATCACCATCGACGTGTTCCGCGACCTCGGGCTTGCCTTTGCGGCTGCGCTGGTTGGGATCTATGTGCTGCTGGCCTACCAGACCGGCTCGTACGTATTACCGGGGATCATCATGATGTCCATCCCCCTGACCATGATCGGGATCATGCCCGGATTCTGGCTCCTGAACGCGTTGGGCAACAAGCAGGTGGGCGGATTCGATAACCCGGTCTTCTTCACGGCGACAGCCATGATCGGTATGATTGCCCTGGCGGGTATCGTGGTTCGCAACGGGATCATCCTGGTGGATTTCATCCGCACCTCGATAGAGCGGGGAGTCCCGGTGGAGGATGCCATCCTGGAGTCGGGTGCGGTACGGTTCCGCCCGATCTTCCTCACGGCCGGAGCGGCCCTTCTGGGAGCATGGCCGATCACGCTGGATCCCATATTCAGCGGGCTGGCCTGGTCCCTGATATTCGGGTTGTTTGTGTCCACGGTGTTCACCCTTGTGGTGATCCCGCTGGTGTATTTCTGGCTGGTGGGTTCCCCCTCTGCTCCCTCGCCCCTTGCGGGAGAGGGTCAGGATGAGGGGCTAAGTGACGAAATCAACAAGTAAAGGGAAACAACATGACAACGGAACGCATTGTTCGAATGGTGGCGGGACTATTTGTGCTGGGGAGTCTGGCCCTGGGATGGTGGGTCCATCACGGCTGGTTCTTTTTTACGGCCTTTGTGGGCTTGAACCTGTTTCAGTCGGCATTCACTAACCTCTGCCCGCTGGAGATGATCCTCAAGAAAATGGGCGTTCCCTCGGCCGGGGCCGGGTGTGGATGCGGAAAGTAAGTGCCGATCGGCTACTCCAGGTTTTTCAGGCCGCCGGCATTGGTGACATCGGCGAATCCGGCCTTGGTAAGGATTTTTGAGGCCTGGGCGCTTCTCATGCCGGAGGCGCAATAGACCACGATGGCTTTCTTCTTGTCCCCCACCTCGGCGAGACGGCCCTGCAATTTCTGCAGGGGGATGTTCTTGGCGCCCTGGTAGTGCCCGGCGTCGAATTCCTCAGGGGTGCGGACATCGATGACGGTGGCCCCCGCCTTGACCTTTGCTTTTGCACCGGAGCTGTTGGCCCCTGCAGCCCCCAGGCTAAGTTTCGCGATCAACACTAAGAGGGCCAGCACGGCCATGACTATCCAGAATGTGCTCATATTTTTCAGGGTGATACCATCGCGGCGGCCAGGATGTCGGCCGCATCAGCAGCTGGGCAGTGAACTTTCAAAAGGATG
>CAZMSS010000074.1:0-11674 GCA_964568965.1 uncultured Verrucomicrobiota bacterium
ACATCACGCTCATGTTGGAATAGAGCCGCGGCAGGGTGCGTTGCGCCTCGCGGATCTGGGCGCCTTTGGGTCCCATACTGCAGGGTAAAGGCCAGACTTGATAGACATAATAGTGCAGGATGTTGGGGTAGTCCTGTTTCCAGCACGCTGACATATCCATGAAGTACTGCTGATAGGACACGTAATCCCAGTCGCCCGTAGGTGCCGCCGCACCGCTGTTGTTCTCTCCCTGATGCCAGAGCACTCCGCGGATACCATGGGTCAGCCGCGCCGCCTTGACGCGCGTCAGCAACCTGCCGTAGATCGTCTCCGGATCCTCCGGATTGCTTTCATTCCGCTGGTGCTGGTCGATCCGGGTTCCGCCAACCGCCCCGTTGATGATACAGATAGGAATCTTGTGGGCCGTCACCAACCGGTCGGCCAGGGCCATGCCCCAGTAGCCGATGCGGTACGGATCGCCATCCGCGGTGGATGCCACGGCATTGCCCCAGCCGGGACCGGTGCCGCCTCCCATACCGCCGAAACTGCGGATCCACTCGCTCTTGAACAGACCGTGCGTGCCGCCCTTGTTATCCGCAACGGTATTCGATTGGCCATCGAGCAGATAGGCATCGCCGCAGATGATGTTCTTCACCGTCCGCAACACGGTCTCGTTCGCGCCGGTTTTTGTCCCGAACTCGACTTTGTATTTGATCAAGCCGGGCGTGAGTTTCACGGAGAATGCATAGTGCTTGTCCGCCCCGGGCTTCAGGGACTCGGTCTTGATAAGCTTGTCGTCGGCATAAAGCTTCAGGAACACGGAATCAGCCGGAGTGGTCAGGCTCCCATTGTAATACAACATACCCTCGTTCTTGTCGTCACGGGCATAGAACTGGTTGTCCACCGGTTGTTCATCCTTGTCCGGCAGCCTCTGCATCCAGGGATCGCGCTTCGGCTCCGTCACCTGGATCGTGGTGGACGCAAGCGTTGCCGAGCCACCGTTGTGGATCGCCGCAGTCACGGTTATCGGGCCCGTGTATTGCGACCGGGTCAGGATCAGTTTGCCGGGAACGATTTGCTTGATCACGGCGCCGCCGGTAACAGTCCACTTGTCATGCAAGCCCCCCACCCCCCCGGCCGTCATGGCCTGAAGATTGGCAAACCGAGGCACAATTTCCAGGGAATCACGCCCATTCCATTGCGCGGGCGCTTTCAGGGTAAAGACCGGCTCCGGCAGAGCTTCCTTGATCGTGACGGGAATGTCCTTGATCTTCACTCCGTCCGGAAATACCGCTCTCAACTGAAGCACATAGGACACGTCGCCAACGACACGGCCGGCATCGAGTTCGTAAGCGAACTGATCGACCGCGGCAACGGTTTCCCGCCCGTCCTTCCTGGTTACCCAGTAGAGCTTCAACGCCCCTCCAGCCTTGGCCGTGACCGTCACTTTTCGGCCCTCGTCAACCTTGATTGAAGCCGGCGAAACAGAGAACTGCGCACCCGGCTGCATCAGGGATCCCACAAGGGTTTGCCCGGCCTTCTGGTTCTCATACTCCAGCTTGACCCAGTCGGCGGAACGGGCGACTCTGGAGACCCTCACTTCGTCAATATCCCCGGCAAAGCTCTCCTTGCCGATGTTCATGTAGATGTCATTCATCAAGGACATCGTGGCCCGATTCACCAGGTTGCTGCCATCGAGTACCCCGTTGACGTAAATCCTGCTGCCCCCATCCGCATAGGTGGCGGCCACATGGTACCACTGCCCCATCAGGGGAATTGTTTTTGCGGTAGAGCCACCCGGTCCGTCACTGGCCCAGCCGAGCCCGGCGGGCGATCGGAGCTGGATATCCACCAGATTGCCATCACCGGTGAAGCCGTTGTAGCGCGTGGCGTACCGGCCCCAACTCACGAGGGGGGCACCGGCCTGTTCCGCCCGGAACCAGAGCTCGGAGGTAAATGGCTGATCGCTGTAGGGATAGGTCTTGATGTGGTCGCCACAGTGTATTCCCTTGCCGGGAACAAAGTGCCGGCCCTTGCCGATCATGCCCCCGACCACGGTCGTCCCGCCTTCATTCTTCGGCGTGATCAGGCCACCCTCATCGACCAGCGCCTCATCCATGTGCAGCACCGAGGCATACCCGTTGGCCGCGTTGAACACCGCCGCTCCGCTTGATTCGCCCAGGACATCAGCCTTACCCCAGTACATCCGGAACTGCTGGACCGTATTACCGGTGATCCGCGGAATCTTTACCCAGATGCTGGCCGTCGTGCCGGCGGCATCCCATTGCTCGATCTGATACGACAGCTTGACGCCCTCAGGTGTTGAAAACCGGATGTCTTCCCCCCGGGCCTTGGCCTGCGCGAAGTCGAAGTTGCCGGCATTCAAACGCAGCAGAATCGGGAAATCGGTCACCACGGCTGTCTCCGGCAGGTTTGCCCCCTCCGGCGTTGTCAGGATTGGAATCGAGGCGGAATGGGCCCAGGCCGAGTACGAATGAGCCGTGACCTTGTAGTCCTTCGTCGAACCGTCCTGTGCGGTTACCGTATAGGTGACGGACTTGGTGAAGTCATTCGCGCTACCCGACGCCGGCCGGATCGTGGCGAAGCGGGACACCGTAAAGGTGGGCGCGAGCGTCTTCAAGGACTGACTCGCCGGCACCGCCATGTTGATCGTCTCGCCATCGATGACCGCCGCCCCGAACGCTCCAAACTGGCAGGCCGTGATCTCCCTGGCCGAGCTCTTTGGCAAGATAGTGACGGCGACCCGGTAGGCCGTGGTTGAACCATCCTCGGCGGTAACCGTATAGCTTACCGGCTTGGTGAAGTCGCTCACGCTGCCTGAAGCCGGTATTACGCTTGCCTTGTCGGCAATCTTGAGGGTCGGCGCAAGCTGGCTCACCGGCGTACCCCAGAGTACGTCGAGCGTGATATTGGTGCCGGAAACCGTGGCAGCACCAAGGTCACCGAAAGCGAAGCTGAAGACCGTCTTGTCAGGACTCCTCGGCGTGGCGGCCTCGTTGTCAACCAACTGAAAGCCATTGATGATCACCTGGTTGCCTTTTGCTTCCAGGATCAGATTTCCGGAACCATCGGGCTTGAGGCCGGCAAGGTAAACATAGTTCTGCCCCTCCGCCCAATCCAGCGTGCGGCCACCGTTGGCTATGTGCTTCTCGACGCCCCCAACCCTGAAATCCTGCGGATTATTGTTATTATTATGAAGGCTGGCGATATAGAGATCATAAGAGTGACCTGGAGTCAAACCGGTGAGCTTGAAGGCCGGCTTATACCCGGCAAACGAGGATGCCACGGGGGACTTCATCAGCCGCGCCCCCCCCAGTCCCGTCCAGTCGGTCCAGAGACCGGCTTCCATCATCGTAGTCAACCCGACCCCGGTTGGCCGGCCAACGGAATCGACCAGCTTGTCCCCGGTGGCGGTGGGGCTCGAAAAATCGTTCCAGACATTACCGAGGTACGCCAGGGGGGCGGTTCGGCTGGCCTTGCCACTCGCGGCGCGGTCATGTGACCATACTCCCTGCATGAATGCGCTTTCGTTTCCGCCATAGTTTACATTGATGACGTCAGCCGCCATGGCACTGCCGGCGGCGGCAAGCGTTATCATGAGGCGGGCAATTTGGTGGTAAAGGCGGGGTATGCCAGGTGTCATGTTCAGTCCTTTCCGTGGGTAAAACCAATCAAAATAATAATGCCTGTCGAATATACAGGCTCACTCCGATATGTCTACCGGAATATCTCCATTTACATGATCTGGAGCGCATGTCACTTCCGTAGGGTTTTATGCTACACTGCGGTTGCGCCAAGAGTTTGAACAGAAGGAAAGGAAGGAAAGAAAGGGTTTTCTCGTTCCGCCGAAGGCGGAATAATACAACACTCTTCGTTTCCTTCCTTTCCTTCTGTTCAAACTGTTTTCGATGGCCTGCTGGGATTACCCCTACGGAACTGACATGCACCCCCAGATATCCTCCTTTTCTTCTCCGCGCCCTTTGTTACCTTCTTGCAGGTTACAGCTATGCAGACAACTCCGGACAATTCAATCGACACGTTGCGACACAGGATCGGAACCGGCTCAGGCCATGTTCATTTCGCGGGGATTTGCGGAGTGGGAATGGCAGGACTGGCCGTCCTTCTCAAATCCCGCGGGTTCAAGGTGTCGGGCTGCGACCAGATGATCAACAAGCTCGCCGGCTGGCTACGGGAGCGGGGCATCGAGGTCCTTGAGCGCCATTCCCACGCCCATCTCACCCCCGATGTTCAGTGGGTTGTCCGGAGTGCGGCGGTACCCGTGACATCCGAAGAGATCCAGGCGGCCGAATCGCGCGGCCTCCCCGTCTTCAAGCGTGGCGAGGTCCTGCCCGCCCTGTTGGCCGGCACCCCCTTCGTTGCCGTGGCCGGCACCCACGGCAAAACCACCACCTCAACCTTTATCGCCCAGGTACTCACCCACGCCGGCTGCTCACCCTCCTTTTGCATTGGTGGAGAGGTGGACCCGCTGGGGGGCGTTGCCGGGACCGGCACCGGGGACATCACGGTCGTGGAGGCCGACGAAAGCGACGGCACCCTCGCCCTGTATGCTCCCGACATTGCCGTGGTCACCAATGTCGAGTTTGACCACATGGAGCATTTCGCGGGGGTGGAGGCCTTCGAGGACTGCTTCCGGGCCTTCACAAAGCAGACCCGCCGCCGGGTACTGTACTGCGCCGATGATCCCCGTGCCGTTAAAATCTGCCAACCGCAGCCTCATGCCAGCTCGTTCGGGCTGTCAAAGGATGCTGCCCTGCGGGCTGAACCCATGAGGGAAACCGCCACCTTGACGGAGTTCCGATTGACTCACAACGGGAAGCCGCTGGGCCTCTTTACGGTCCCTGCCCCCGGCCGCCACAACGTCCTCAACGCACTGGCCTGCCTGGCCGTGGGATTGGAACTGGACATACCCCCCGCCGCCCTCAGGGATGCCCTTGCCAGGGTCGCCCTGCCCCGCCGGCGGTTCGAACGGATCATTGACCGCGATGACCTCATCGTCATCTCCGATTATGCCCACCACCCCTCCGAGGTCGCCGCCTTGGTCAATGCCGCCGGCAGCCTGAACCGGCCCCGCTTGCTCGGCGTTTTTCAACCGCACCGCTACACCCGGACCCGGGCATTGGGGGCCGACTTCCCCCCCTCCTTCAAGGGACTGGACGAAGTGGTGTTGTGCCCCGTCTATGCCGCATCGGAGTCCCCGCTCCCCGGGGGCTCGATCTGGGATCTGTATGCCCACTGCCGGAAGCACCCGGCGTTGAACGTCACAGTGGCCCCATCGCTGCGAACCGCCTGGGAATACAGTCGCGGTCAACTGCAGATCGGCGACGTGTTCCTGGTGATCGGCGCCGGCGATATCGAGCGCATCGCCGGCTGGGCCCGTGACGACCTGGGCCGCAGGCGGATCGAGGAACTGGTCAGCCCTGTAAGCCGCGCCATCCGGGAAATTGATCTGCAATCCACGGTGATCAAGGGCCGGGAACCCCTCGCCAGCCGCACCACGCTGGGCGTCGGGGGTCTCGCCGATCTCTGGATGGAAGTGGCGACGGAGGACGATCTCCTCAAGACCATCAAGTGGTCCCGCGCCGAAATGATCCCCTTCCAGATCCTGGGCGGCGGCAGCAATGTCCTCATCAGTGATCTCGGCGTGCGGGGCATTGTGGCGCGCCTTACCGGGGAACCCTTCCGGCGCATCGCAATGCACGAGGGGCTCGTGGTGGCGGGTGCCGGAACACCGCTGGCCCGGTTGCTGGGCTGGTCCGCGGACCAGAATCTCTCGGGGCTTGAATTCCTGGAGGCGATACCCGGAACCGTGGGCGGCGCCGTCCGCGGCAATGCCGGCGCCTGGGGAAAATCCATCGCCGATGTCCTGGCATGGGTCCGTTTCATTGACCGTGATAACCGGATGTGTATCGTGAACCGCGACGCCCTGGACTACGGCTACCGCTCCTGCCCGGCGCTTCGTGACCAGATCATCGTGGAAGCGGCCTTCCGCCTGCCCCCGGGGAATCCCGCGGCAATCGGCCGGGAACGCGCTGAACTGGCGCAACGCCGCGCCTGGATGAAGGGGCTCCGCACCGCCGGCTCGATCTTCAAGAATCCACCCGGCGGTTATGCCGGTCAGTTGATCGAACAGGCGGGACTCAAGGGGTTCACCGTGGGGGGCGCTTCCATTTCCCTGTACCATGCCAACGTCATTGTCACCGACCCCGGGGCAAGGGCCTCCGATGTCCTGGCGGTCCTCGAAACCGCCAGGGCAGAAGTCAAAAGGCAATCCGGAATCTGGCTCGAAACGGAAATCCAGATCCTGGACTAGTGCAGTGTCCCCAAAACAACTGCACAAAAAAAGGATTTCACCACCCGCTTCGCTTGCTTTCCATTACCCACAACTCAAGAGGAAGACTTCACCACAGAGGCACAGAGACACCGAGAAGACAGCAGAAGAGAAAACTAATGTTGCGGGAATTTTGCCCACGAGAGTACCGTGGCCAAAATTCCCGCAACCCTTCTTGAAGGAAGAAGGGGAGAGGGAGGAGGCGAAGAAGTTTGCTAAAGCACCATCCGCTTGATGCCGGTTTTCAGAACCGGGACGTTGAAATTGATTAATAGTCCTGTTTTGCACTTCGTCAGCCTCATGTAGGATAACAATTGGGCCGCGTGAATTTCCTCCAGACAGGAAACAGCCTTAATCTCAACAATTACTTCATTGTTAACCATGAGGTCCAGGCGCAGGTTATTCCCGACGGGTTCACCTTTATAGAGCAACGGCAGTTGCATTTGGCTGACGAAGGGAATCTTTCGTAGCATTAATTCACGGCACAGGCTTTTCTGGTAAATCTCCTCGTAGAGACCAGGTCCCCAATGTTTATGGACTTCAATGGCTGAGCCAATTATATCGTGCGTTAGTACATCGCTATCCATTAGGTATATATAGTTATAAACAGGCGGCCTGACAAGCGATAAAGATTGCCCGATGCTTTGCGCTTCCGCCAACCGTGTAGAGTCTAAGTTTTGTCCGGGAGAGTTGTTTCAACAATCAAAACATCTTCAACTCCTCCCCCTCTTCATCTTCCTTCAAGAAGGGTTTCGTGAATTTCGCGGAAACGGTACTCCGTGTCCGTGAAATTCACGAAACATTCTCTTCTCAGTGCCTCGGTGCCTCTGTGGTGAAGCATTTCTTCCGATTTGTGGGTAATAGGAAGCGAGCGAAGCGGGTGGTGAATCTTTCGGGCTTGTGAAGAATATAACGAACCCCATTTATGAGACAGCAAACTAGGCCTGTGATTTCCGATGATGCAGTTCATCGGAAATCATGATAAGTTCTCATTGTAATAAGAAAGGAAGGACTTCCATGACCTTGAAAGAACTATCACGCGATGAGCAACTCGCCCTTGTGGCCCTGACCGAGGTGGCCGTCATCAGCGACCGCAACATCACGGATAATGAGGTGGCCCAAATCGAGGATATTGTCGATGAACTTGGCGAAGAAACCTTCCACGAACTCGCGGATGAGGCCGAAAGCCGTTTCCCCGACCGGACAACCCTGAAAAATTTCCTGAAAACCATCACCAATCCCGACTCCCGGGAACTGATCCTCGGCACGGTCCTCTCCGAAACGCTCGCCGACACGCTCCCCCACGAGCAGGCGGAGTTCATGGGGTGGCTGGCCAGGGAATGGAATGTAACGATAAGCGTGAACGGCACGGTTAACGACATCAAGGAAGGCTGAGTCGAGTATGGCCTGTCGACACCTGGTTCCCGGACTGACCCTGATCATCCTCGTTTCCACGGCAGTTTCATCCCGGTCGGATGAGGCCACCACCTTCAGGTATGGCGCCGACGAGCGCGCCCGGTGGGAGTATTTTGACCACATCCCCAGCAAGGTCGATGTGCCGGCATACAGCCGGATCGGGGAAAACGATTACTTCAGGTTCCGGACCCGGATCTGGTCCGAGATCGACCTTCTTCCCACCGTCACCGCAAGGGCCCGGATCGTGAACGAAAGCCGCTCCTGGATCTACCCCGACATGTCTGATAGACCCCAGCGTTCCTCCTCGGAATGGCCGGACGAATGGGTGTTCGACAACCTGTACCTTGATGCCCGTGACCTCCTTGACAAGAGCATGGATATCCGCATCGGACGGCAGGAACTCGTATACGGGAACGGACGGGTTCTGTTAGATGGCACCCCGGGGGACGGCTCACGGACGCTGTACTTCAACGCCGTCAAGGCATCCGTCAAATCGATTCCCGAATCCCAACTCGATATCTTCGGCATCTATAATGAACCGGAAGACCAGTGGGCAATCAACGGCGCGCAGCGCGACTTGTCCGCATTCGCCAAGGCACCTGCGGGAGTCACGGAAAGCGGAGCCGGGATGTACCTGACCAATGCCACGGTCAAAAATCTTCCCTTTGAGGCCTATTTGATCTTCAAGCGTGAAAGCGGATACAACCAGCCGGTGAAGCCGGATGCCGCGGGCAAATTCCCCGCCCCGGCCTTTGGCTGGCAAACCCTGGACACATCAGCCAAAGTCCTGAGGAACCCGGATGCTGACATCGAAACCGCCGGCGTCCGGTTGATGCCGGTGTTTACCGACGCCTTGACGGGGAATCTGGAAGTTGCCGGGCAGTATGGCTCTCACGGCGACACGGAACTGCACGGCTACATGGTGGATGCCTCCCTCGCCCGCAAGTTCGCGACCGCTCCCGCAACGCCGGTCCTGAAGGGCGGCGTTTACATCCTCTCGGGCGACGATCCCAAAACGGACACGGATGAGGGGTGGAATCCCCTGTGGTCGCGTTGTCCGCAAAGCAGCGAATTGTTTGTCTTCGCCTATGACGCCGAGCAGTCCGCGTTCCGGTGGTCCAACCTGGTTGACCCCAGTCTCTCCCTCTCCATCACCCCGGCCAAATGGGCAAAAACGACGGCCACGATCCATTACCTCGCGGCCCTGGAGGCGGACGGGAACGGCGGGGGCCGGGAGCGCGGCTGGATGGGCCAGTTGCGGCAGGATTTCACGCTGGCGGAAAACAGCCTCCGCAAAAAGGACAAACTGACAACCTATTTCCTTCTTGAATGCCTCGAACCCGGCAACTACTACAAAAAGAGCGACACCGCCCTGTTCGCACGGTGGGAAGTACTCTACACATTCTGATATGCGAATACGCGACACCATGGATGCGTTGACCAGCGGCTTGGCCGTGGCTGCCGATGCCTTGGCCATCTTAGCCGGGTTTATGGCCGCGGTCTGGATCCGCTTTTACAGCGGCCTCATCCCCGTCGAAAGCTGGCCACCCAACCTGTACTTCCTTTACGGCTGGGGCGCCGCCGTCGCCACCATCATCTTTCTCTTCATCTTCCGGTCGCTCGGCCTCTACGTCCGCCCCCAGATTGGCAGTTTTTCCGGAAAAATCCCCCGGCTGACCAGGGCCATCGGGATAGGAATCCTGCTGACCACGGCCCTGGCGTTTGCCTTCCGGACCGAACCGCCCATCTCCCGACTTACAATTGGTCTCTCGTTCCTGGTGATCACGGTGCTCGTGATGCTGGAACGGTTCCTGTTGTTCCGGCTTGAAATCAACATGGCGCGCCGGGAACTCCAATCCAAACGCATCCTGATCGTGGGGACGGATTCCGTGGCCGCCCACTTGAAACGCGGGCTGGAGGGGGATCCCCGCCTGAGATCGAAAGTGGTGGGATTCATCCGGACGGGAACCACGGAAACGGATGCCTCCCTGCCCGGCTACCTGGTCCGCGGCGAGGTGCAGGATCTTGAATCCATCCTCGACACCCATCCCGCCGACCAGATCATCCTGAGCGACAGCAATATCGGCCACCAGCGGGTGCTGGAAATCATCCTTGCCTGCGAGCGCAACATGATCACCTTCAACATGGTCCCCGACATGTTCCGGATCATGACGGGCAGCATGGATATGCAGACCATCGATGACATTCCCCTGCTGGGCGTCAGCCGGTGGCCTCTGGATTACTTCTGGAACAGGGTCCTCAAACGGATGGAAGACGCCGCCGGCGCATTTGTGGGCCTGCTCGCCATTGCCCCCCTGCTCGCGGTGGTCGCGCTGCTGGTGAAACGCTCCTCGCCGGGACCGGTCTTCTACAAGCAGAAGCGGTGCGGCGAAAACGGCAAGGAATTCAGCATCTACAAGCTCAGGACGATGCGGACCGATGCCGAAAAGGAAACGGGCCCCGTCTGGACCGTCGAGAATGATCCACGCCGCACCCGGATCGGGTCCTTCCTGCGGAACACCAATATCGATGAGCTGCCCCAGCTCTGGAACGTGCTGCGCGGCGACATGAGCCTGGTCGGCCCGCGTCCGGAGCGCCCGCACTTTGTGGAGAAGTTCAAGGACGACATTGACCGCTACATGTGGCGGCACGTCTCCAAGCCCGGCATGACCGGCTGGGCGCAGGTCAATGGCCTGCGCGGCAACACGAGCATCGAGGAACGGATCAAGTACGACCTCTATTACCTGGAGAACTGGTCGCTGTCCTTCGACTTCAAGATTCTTCTCCGCACCCTATCCGCCCGCAAAAATGCCTATTGATTGTCTTTCTGGTTGACCGGTCTGGGCGAAACAGCGATTATAAAAACTTATGCATCTTGAAGTCAGTGAGTTCTTTAAGACACCGATATTTTGGTCGGCCTTTTTAGCCTATGTGTTTGCCTCCCTGCTCAAAATGCTGGGAAACCTAAGGAAAACCGGCAAGGTTGACTTCCAGTACCTGACCACCCTGGGGGGGATGCCCAGCGCCCATTCCGCCATGGTCTGCGGGCTGGCCACCTCGGTCGGTCTCCAGGAGGGCTTCGGCAGCGCCATCTTCGCCGTCAGCTTTGCCTTTGCCGTCGTGGTGATGTTTGACGCCTCCACCGTGCGGCGCGCCACAGGGCTTCAGGCCAGGCTGCTCAACCAGATCGTCGACGAAGTCTTCAAGAACCATCACCTCTCCGCCCAGAAGCTCATTGAAATTCTCGGACACACCCGGCTCGAAGTCTTTGCAGGCATGACCGTCGGCGTGGCGATCGGGATCATTATCTGCCGCCTCATGCTGTAGGAACGGCGGGGGGCGCATTTCACTTCTGCATGCCTCTTATATTCACTGCAACGAGGCGAGTTGAAGATTCACCACGGAGGCACAGAGACACAGAGAAGAATATGTTGCGAGATTTTCGTCCACGGAAATACCGTGGCCAAAATTCTCGCAACCCCTCTTGGAGTAATTCAAAGAGAAAGAGGAGGTGATTCCGCAACCTGAACTTCTCCTCCCCCTGGTTATTTCCCTCTTCAAGAAACCGTGTCGCGCATTTTGCGGCTGCTGTACCCGGCAGCCGCAAAATGCGCGACACATTTGCATTTCTTTTTCTTCACTTCTCGGTGTCTCGGTGCCTCTAGCGAAGCGGGTGGTGAATCTTTTCCGTGCTGCGGAGTGTATCTGAAGCAACCCTACGGAAGTGACATGCGCCCTCTAGGCGGCCAGGGCAATTTCCATGCTTTACACGGTATTCCCAATGAGGTATACCGTGAGCTCTTTTTGCACGGGGCGGTAGCTCAGTTGGTAGAGCACCACGTTCGCAACGTGGGGGTCGAGAGTTCGAGCCTCTTCCGCTCCACCAATCCCCAGGGATTGGTGTTTCCC
>CAZMSS010000075.1:0-11673 GCA_964568965.1 uncultured Verrucomicrobiota bacterium
GCCCTTTGGAGGCTAGAGTCTAGGTTCGAGTCCTAGTCGGGCAACCATCAGGCAGAGATGAATACGAGTAACATGAAGATTTTTACAGGAACAGCGCACCCGACGTTGGCGCAGAGTATTGCCGACAGCCTCGGCATTCCCCTGGGGAAAGCCCACGTCACCCGTTTCCCGGACGGCGAGAGCTGGGTTAAGATCCTGGAAAATGTGCGGGGCAAGGACGTGTTCGTCGTCCAGCCGACCTGCCATCCCCCGAACGAGAATATCATGGAGTTGCTGATCATGATCGACGCCCTGCGGCGCGCCTCGGCGGCCCGCATCACGGCGGTGCTTCCCTTCTACGGCTATGCGCGGCAGGACCGCAAGGATCAACCCCGTGTTCCGATCACGGCCAAGCTGGTTGCCAATCTTTTGGTCGCGGCCGGTACGAACCGGTTGCTGACGGTCGACCTGCATGCGCAGCAGTTGCAGGGCTTCTTTGACATTCCGGTGGATCATCTCTATGCCTCCCCGGTGATCGGCAAGTATTTGATCGAGAAAAAACTCACCAATCTGGTGGTGGTGTCGCCGGACACCGGCGGACTCAAGATGGCGCACGCGTACTCGGAGATGCTGAAGGCGGGGCTGGCGATTGTGGCCAAGCAGCGCAAGGGGCCGAGCGAGGTGGAGGCCATGACCATGGTGGGTGACGTCAAGGGGTGCAATTGCGTCCTGGTCGACGATTTGTCCACCACGGCGGGGACGTTGACATCGGCAGCCCGGATCCTCAAGGAGAACGGGGCCGAGAATATTTTTGCGGCGGTGTCGCACGCCGTGCTGACGGATGTCGGCATAGAGCGGTTGAAAGCCTCCGTCATCAAGGAGTTGGTGGTGACCGACACGGTGCCCCTGATGGTGAAGCCAAACGGGTTTCCCGTGACGGTACTCCCGGTGGCCGGGCTGTTGGGCGAGGCCATCATGCGCATCCATGACAACCAGTCGGTCTCATCATTGTTTAAGGTTTAGGTTAAGGCGAAAGGGAAAAGGTAAGTATGGCGAAGGAAATCAAATTATCTGCGAGCACGCGCGAAACATCCGGAACATCCGCCGCCAAGGCGATGCGCAAGACCGGCTTTATGCCCGCCGTGGTGTACGGGGAAAAGGGCGCCCGCTCGGTGAAGGTTAACAGCCGCGAATTCGACACGATGGTGAAGCACAACACGAGCGAAAACCTGATCGTCGACCTGGATGTGGACGGCAAGGTCATCAAGGCGCTGTTGCGTGAAGTGCAGCACGAGGCCGTGTATGGCGGCGTGATCCATGCGGACTTCCTGGAAATTTCGATGACGAAGAAGATGCGCGTCACGATTCCGGTCGAGCTCAAGGGCGAGCCCCTGGGCGTGTCGCAGCAGGGCGGTATCCTGGAGCACTTGGCGCGTCATATCGAGGTCGAGTGTCTGCCGGGCGACCTAGTGGACTCGATCGACGTGGACGTGACCAGCATGGGCCTGGGCAAGACGATGATGGTCCGCGACATTGTGCTGGACCCGAAGTACACGGTTTTGACCTCCGGCGATGTGGCGGTGGCCACCGTGGTGGCGCCTCGCGAAGAGAAGGTGGAAGAGGTTGCCGCGGCGGAAGCAGCGCCCGAAGTTATCGGCAAGAAGAAGGAAGAGGGCGCGGCCGAGGGCGCGGCCCCCGCGAAGGGTGCGGCAGCCGCACCTGCGAAGGATGCGAAGAAAGAGGAGAAGAAACCCGCCGCCAAGAAGTAGGCCCATCCGCTTCGGCGGAGGAGGTCTGGTGCTGGTTTGTGGTGTCCGGGGCAATGACCATGAAAGTCATCGTGGGTCTTGGCAATCCGGGCTCGGAATACGAGCGGACGCCGCATAACATGGGGTTTCTGGTGGTGGATTGTCTGGCGGAGCGGCTGGGATGCAGGCTGAAGGCCAGCGCCAAGTTTGAGGCGCGGGTCGGGACGGCCACCCATGCGGGCGAGGAACTGATCCTTGTCCAGCCGCAGACGTTTATGAACAGCAGCGGGCGGGCGGTGAGCGCGGTTATAAACTACCGCAAGCTGAGCCCTGCGGAGTTGCTGGTGGTGGTGGATGATGCGGATATTCCGCTCGGGAGCCTGCGCCTCCGGAAAAAGGGGGGCACAGGCGGGCACCGCGGTCTGGCGTCGATCGGCGAGGTGCTGGGGACGCAGGATTACGGCCGGGTGCGGGTCGGGATCGGGCGGGGAGCCCGTGCGAACGAGCTGGTTGATCATGTGCTCGGATCTTTTGGACGTGAGGAGTGGGTGGCAGCCCGGAAGGCGATTGCCGAGGCGGCGGATGCCGTCCTGGGAATTGTGGAACAGGGGATGGATGCCGCCATGAACCGGTTTAACACCCGGCAGGAAAACAGTGCCGGCGAAAATGATGTAACGGCAGGAGGAAAGAAGCAGTGAATAAGTACGAAGGATTGTTCATTTTTGGCGAGACGGTTCAGGAAGAGCGTCTGAAGGATCTTGCGGCCTATGTGACCGGCGAAATCACCAAGGCCGGCGGAAAGGTCCTGGAGACGAAGGACATGGGTCGCCGCATGTTTGCCCGCGTGATGCAGAAGAAGGAATCCGGATTTTACCTGTCCGTGATTTTCAACATCGCACCCGAGAAGATTGCCCCGCTCAAGGCGCGGTATCAGCTGAACGACGATATTTTCCGTGTTCAGGTCACGCTTTTTGACGACAAGTTGGTGAGCCCGGCCCCCGCCGCGGCCAACGCCTAAACGGGAAAGCACGCGCCCATGGCCTCCTTGAATAAAGTGTTTCTGATCGGGAACCTGACACGGGATCCCGAGGTCCGGTTTCTGCCCTCGGGCAAAGCCGTGGCCGACATCCGGATGGCGATCAACAACAAGTACAAGTTGGCGAGCGGCGAAGAGCGTGAGGAAACCTGCTTCGTTGCGGTGGTGGTCTGGGGCAAGCAAGGTGAGGCATGCGGACAATATCTGTCCAAGGGCTCGCCGCTGCTGGTCGAGGGGCGCCTGCAGTACGAGGAATGGGAGAAGGACGGAGTGAAGCACAACCGCCTCCGCGTGGTGGCCGACCGGACACAGTTCATCGGTGCGCCGAAACGCGGGACGGAGTATAGTGATTCGGCGGAGTCAGCCGGCGGTGAGTCCCGTCCGGCGCCGCGTTCCGAGGCCCGGCCGCAGGTGCCGGTTGCAGAGAGCGTTCCGCCTGCCGGGGATGATGATAATCTGCCTTTTTAATTTTTAAGGAGAGGGAAGACACGTTATGGCTATGCGAGACAGAGACAACACGGTGAACATGGTATCAAAGCGGCGCGTGCCGCAGATTGAAAGCTTGAAGCATATCGATCCGCGCGACTACGAGTTGCTCCGGAAATTCACGTCGGAGCAGGGAAAGATCCTGCCGGCTCGGCTGACGGGCGCTTCGCCCCAACAGCAGCGCTCGGTGGCCAGGGCCATTCGCCGGGCCCGCGTGATGGGCTTGTTGCGCTAAACACAGTCAAAGGGTCGTCCCCGTATTTCCGCCGGCGTCCTTCGCAAGAGAAGGACGTGGCTGGCGGGTTGGGAACGCCAAGGCATGAGGAGAAGAGAATATGTCGATTGAAATGATTTTGATGCAGGACGTCAAGGACCTCGGTGTCGCCGGCCAGGTGGTCAAGGTAGCCGACGGCTTCGCCCGTAATTTTCTGGTGCCCAACAAGCTGGCCGCCCCGGTAACGGAATCAACGCGCCGCCAGCTCGCGAAGCTTCAGGTCCAGCGTGAGGCCGAGAAGACGGTTGCCAAGGAGAAGGCCCGTGATCTGGCCGCCGCCATCCAGAAGGGGTCCTACACGATCCCCATGAAGGTGGGCGAGGGCGAGAAATTGTTCGGCTCGGTGACCAGTCACGAAATTCTCAAGGCGCTTGCCTCGCAGGGATTTGAACTGGACAAGCATGCCGTCGAACTCGAGAACCCCATCAAGGAACTCGGCGTGTTCGAGGTCAAGGTCAAGGTGCACCCGGAAGTTGAAGCCCTGATCAAGGTCTGGGTCGTCCAGGAATAGTTCCATGGCCAATGACGCCCCTGTCTCGTCCAAGGTGACGCCCCTCGAGCGCGTTCCACCGCATAGCGAGGACGCGGAGAGGGGGGTTCTGGGAGCCGTGTTGCTGGACTCGGAAAAGGTCATGGACCTTTGTATCGAGAAGCAGCTGGATCCCGATTCTTTTTATATTCCCTCCCATCGCGCGATTTTCGACGTGATGAAGGGCATGAGCACCGAGGGCAGGCCGATTGACTTGCTGACGGTGGGGGAACGTCTCAAGGCCGCCAGTCTGTTGGATCGCATTGGCGGGGCCTCCGCACTCCACCGGATCGTCGACGCCACGCCGACGGCCGCCCATGCGGAATACTACATCAATATCGTTCGCGACCGTCACCTGTTGCGGCGGGTGATTGATGCGGCCCGCGACGCCGAGCGAAATTGTTACGATCCCACCGCCGAGGCCCAGTCCGTCCTTGGCCATGCCGAACAGGCGTTTTTCGAGATTACGGCCAACCAGCACGGGCAGATGCGCCCGTGGCACGAACTGGTCAATGAGATTGTCGGAACGTTCGATAATCAGCACAAGGGGTTCATGGGGGTTCCCACGGGGTTCAAGGACCTGGACAAGACCATCAAGGGACTGAAGGCCGGTAACATGGTTGTACTGGCGGCGCGTCCCTCGATGGGAAAAACCTCACTGGCGATGAACATTGTGGAGCATGTTGCCCTGGGCAAGGGGGATGCGGAATGCCGCCCGCGGCCGGTCGGGGTGTTCAGTGTGGAAATGTCGTGCCTGGACCTGGTGAAGCGCATGATCTGCTGTCGTGCCGAGGTTTCGGGGCATGCCATTGCGGAGGGGTTTATTTCGCAGACCAACCATGGGCGCCTGATTTCGGCAGCCGATGCGTTGAGTAATGCGCCCATTTACATTGATGACAGCGCAGGGCTGGACATCACCGAGTTGCGGGCCCGGGCTCGCCGGATGAAGAGTAAGCATAATGTCGAACTGATCGTCATCGACTACCTCCAGTTGTTGCGCGCGCCGGAGCACTCCCGCCACGGGCGTCAGGTCGAAATCACCTATGTGTCGGCAGGCCTCAAGGCGATGGCCAAGGAACTGGGACTGCCCGTGCTGGTCCTCAGCCAGCTCAGCCGCGCGCCCGAGGCGCGGGGTGGCGAGGAGAAGCCTAAACTGTCGGATCTGCGGGATTCGGGATCTATTGAGCAGGATGCCGACATTGTCATGCTGCTGAGGCGCCCCTGCCGGACTTCCAGCGATCCGGAGCGCGAGAACCGCACGCTGGCCATTGTGGAGATTGCCAAGAACCGTAACGGTCCAGCCATGGAGGAAATCCGTATGGAATTCGATGATGCCTTTACCCGTTTCCGGGATGCCGCCCATGGCGTGGATGAGGGGGCTGTGCAACCCGGCTTCATTCGTCAGGAGGGGGCATGACCTCACGGTTGAAATTGACAGGACTTCTCGTTCTGCTCCTTGCCGGGATTTCATGGTGCGCCGGAGTGCAGGCGGCCGCCACCGAGGGACCCGTGGTCAAGGAAGTGCGGATCCGGTCGCTTGGGCCGGCTCCCGTTGATGAACAGATGGTGCGGTCGTATATCGCCGCCCGTGAGGGCCGGGTGCTGAACCGGAGTGAGGTCAACAACGATGTCCGCTCCCTTTTGAATTCCGGCAAAATCACCGATGTCAAGGCGGAGGTGGAAGGACCCGCCGCCGGGGTGGTCTTGACCTATGCGATCCGGATGAAGCAGAAGCTCGTCAAGCCGGTGCATGTCGTGGGCGCAAAAGAGCTTGGCGAAACAAAGGTGCAGGACCTGCTGGGCCTGAATCCCGGGGATTATCTGGATGAGCCGACGGTTGCCGGGCGGGTGGTGAAGCTGAAGGAGGAATACCGGAAGCGCCTCTACGAGCAGGCGGATATCACGACCTCCCTCGACAGCCCTGACCCCAGGCTCGGGCAGGTCACGCTGACGGTCCGGGTCAAGGAGGGCAGCCGGGCTCAAATTGTTGCGTATGATTTTCCGGGAAACCAATCCGTCGAGTACTCCGCTGTCCGCGAGGCCATGGATATCATGGCCTGGTATAACCCCATCGGCTGGTTCCATAAGACTCCCTTGAGTCAGGAAGAGCTGCAGGCCGGATGCGAGCGACTTCGCGCCGTCTACAAGGACCGGGGTTATCTGGATGTGGAGGTTATGAAGCCCGTGGTGAAGCCCCTTTCCCCGGGCCGTTACAAGGTGACCGTCCCGATCCGGGAGAACCTGAAATATAAGATTGCACGGGTGACGGTTACAAACGCGGTTATTTATCCTGAACTCCCGCTTCTGCGCGCGGCGGCACTGAAATCGGGCGGCGAGGCGTCGACAACCGTCATCAACAAGGGGGCGGAGGCCATCCGGGATTACTACGAGAGCCGAGGGTACATGGATACCTATGTGCAGCCGCGGCTGGACCTTCTCGCAAAAGCAGGGGATGTGGATGTCAGGTATGTGGTTACGGAAGGGAAAATGACCACCATCCGGAATGTCCTGATACGGGGGAATAGCGTCACCCACGACAAGGTGATCCGGCGTGAACTGCTGGTGTACCCGGGCGAGCAGTATGACGGGGTTCGCGCCCGAACGAGTGAGAACCGCTTGAGGAACCTGGGGTTTTTCTCCACGGCAAATTGCGTGCACGAGCCGGTAGCACCCCGTGCGTCCAGTGGTTCCGTGACCAACCAGGCCGACCTGGTGTTCGAGGTGGAGGAGCAGCGAACCGGACAGTTCATGACGGGCGTCGGTTTCTCGAGCATTGACAAGCTCATCGGGTTCGCCGAGGTCAGTCAGGGCAACTTTGATATCCGGGGAAAGCCGTTCATGGGGGCTGGCGAGAAAATCAAGTTGCGGGCCGAGTTCGGATCCACCCGCGAGGCGTATTCCATTTCGTTTGTCGAGCCGTGGTTCCTGGACCGCAAATTATCCCTGAGCGTCGACCTGTACAGCAGCCGGCAGAATGACCGGGACTATGATGTGCTCCGGCAGGGTGGTGCGGTCGGCCTCGGCGTGCCCCTGTGGGGAGCGAACCGGATGGACTTCAAGTACCGCCTGGAGCAGGTGGAGATCAAGGACTCTGCCGACACGAATGCTTATCAGGTTGTCAACAAGGATGGGGTGACCGACACGATTTACTTCTCGGATCCCCGCCGGGTGGCCAGCTCGCTGTCTACGACGTGGACGCGCGATACCCGCGATAATTTCTTTGTGCCAACCCGTGGATCCAAGGTGTATGCCCAGGGGACCCTGATGGGCGGTCCGCTGGGATTCGACACGGAGATCTACGACCTGGAGGCGGGAGGTTCGTTGTATCTGCCGCTGTGGTGGAAGCATGTCCTGAGTTTCCGGGCGCGTGCGGAGGTGGTGGATGCCTACGGTTCCCAGGAGGAGGTGCCGTTGTCCGAGCGCCTGTTCGCCGGAGGGGCCCGGACGGTGCGCGGATTCCGGTACCGTTGGGTGGGGCCCAAGGCGGAACGGGCGGATGGCTCGTCCGACATACGGCCCTGCGGCGGGCAGAGCCTGGCAGTGGCCAGTGCCGAATATACCGTGCCGGTCCCCGGGGTGCCGAAATTCAGGTTTGCCACCTTCTATGATATCGGCAACGTGTGGTATGATCCCTACGACTTTGACCTGAGTAGTTACGCGGCGGGCGCCGGCGTGGGCCTGCGGCTTGATATCCCGGGGTTTCCGATGCGGTTTGACTATGCCTGGCCGGTCACGAAGGATGATTCCCGGTCTCGGACGGAAAATTGGAGCTTCTGGATTGGCTACGGGTTCTAATCCACTACGAGGAAAAGAGGAAAATGATGAATAAACGGATAACGGTGATTCTCGCAATGGTTGGTTTCCTGTCCGGGGTGGCCGGGGCGGCCGAACTCAAGGTGGCGGTGGTGGATACCTCCCGCATCCTCAAGGAATACTACAAGACCGATCTGGCGGAGCGGCACATTCAGCAGCAGATTGATGATTTTTCGGCTGAGCGCGACAAGCTTCTGGCCCAGCATAAGAAGATGAAGCAGGAGTTCGAGACCCTGCGCACCGAGTCCCAGAACAAGGCGCTCACCGAAGAGGCTCGCGAGAAGAAAAAGGAGCAGGCTGAGGAGAAATTGAGTGCGGTCATCGAGTTCGAAAATACGATTCGTGAAAAGGCTTCCGGGCGGAAGAAGGAATTGGAAGGTGAGGGACGCAAGATCCAGGGCGAAATCGGCAAGGCCATCAGGGAAGCCGTCAAGACTTGTTCGGCAAAGGGAGGCTACACGCTCGTGCTGGCCGATGGTGGCCTGCTGGCCAACGGGCTGGAGTCCGTTCTGTATGCCGATCCCAGGATGGACATCACCGATGAGGTCCTGAAGCTTTTGAACTCAGACAAGCCTGCCATCGTCAAGGAGTGAGCGTCATGTTGTTTACAGTTGAGGAAATTGCCCGGCGTTTGAACGGACGTGTTGAGGGGAACGGTGCGCTTGAGGTCAAGGGGGTTGAGTCCCTTGATCAGGCGGGTCCGGGGCAATTGACCTTTTTGGGGAATCCCCGCTATACGCCCGCCATGAAGACAACGAAGGCCGGGGTTGTGCTCGTGAATGAGGCCTGGCAGGGGGAAACCCCGGCCACGCTCATCCGAGTCAAGAGCGCGGATGCGGCTTTTGCCCAGGTCGCGTTCTGGCTGGCGCGCCCCGCCATCACGCACAAGCCCGGGATCCACCCGACCGCTTCCGTGGCGGCGGATGCCCGTATCGGCCGGGATGTCACCGTCGGGCCGCAGTGTGTGATTGAACCCGGTGCGGTGATCGGTGACGGCACGGTGCTGGTGGCGCACTGTTATGTTGGCCATTCCTGCGAAGTGGGCGAAAATTGCCTGTTTTATCCCCATGTCACCCTGCGCGAGTATACCCGTGTCGGGAACCGGGTGATCCTTCAGCCCGGTGCAGTGATCGGCAGCGATGGTTTTGGCTACGTCAAGGAGTCGGGACATTGGAAAAAAATCCCGCAGGTGGGGGTTGTGGTGCTCGGCGACGACGTGGAGATCGGGGCCAACACCACGATTGACCGTGCCCGCTTCGGCGAGACCCGTATCGGCAATGGGACCAAACTCGACAACCTGATCCAGATCGCCCATAACGTGACTGTCGGCGAGGACACGGCCATGGCGGCGCAGGTCGGAATCTCAGGCAGCGCGCACGTCGGTAGCCGCGTTCAGTTCGGCGGGCAGGTCGGCGTGGCCGGCCACCTGACGATCGGCGACGATGTTGTGGTCATGGCACAGGCGGGTGTCTCCAAGGATGTTTCTCCGGCCTCCATCATGTTCGGTTCTCCGGCGGCCCCCGCGCTGGCGGCAAAGAAATTGCATGCGCATCTCATGCGCCTGCCGGAGATGAAAAAGAAGATTGCTGAACTCGAAGCGCGGCTCAAGACCGTGGAGGATAAAAAATGAAGGTGTTCCTCACCGGCGGGGCCGGTTACATCGGGAGTGTGACGACAGAAATGCTGCTCAATGACGGGCATGACGTTGTTGTTTTCGACAACCTGGAGCGCGGGCACCAGTCGGCAGTGGACAAGCGGGCCAAGCTGGTCAAAGGCGACCTGCGTGATGCGGCCCAAATCCAGCGGGCGATGAAGAACGCCAAGCCCGACGCCGTGATGCATTTCGCCGCCTATGCCCTGGTCGGGGAGTCCATGAACAATCCCGGCATGTATTTTGCCAATAACACCAGCGGCGCCACAAATCTGGTCGAGGCCATGGTCCGCCATGAGGTGCCGCGGATTGTGTTTTCCTCCACCTGCGCCACGTATGGCTTTCCGGATCGCATCCCGATCACGGAGGACACCCCGCAGCGGCCGGTGAATCCATATGGTGAGTCCAAATTGATGTTTGAGAAGGTGCTGGCGTGGTATCAGAAGATCCATGGGATTGCGCCGGTCTTCCTCCGGTATTTCAATGCCTGCGGGGCCACCGTGAAGTTCGGCGAGGATCATGAGCCCGAGACCCACCTCATCCCGAATGTCATCCGCGTGGCGCTCAAGCAGCAGCCGCACGTGAACATCTTCGGGACCGATTACAACACCCCCGACGGGACCTGCATCCGGGATTATATCCACATTGTGGACCTTGGGCGCGCACACATCCTGGCCCTCACCGGGAAGCAGACCGGTCCGTTTAACCTGGGGACGGGCAACGGGTTCTCGGTCCGTGAGGTGATTGATGTGGTTCGCAAGGTCACCAAAAGGGAGATTCCGGAAGTGGTGTCGCCCCGCCGTCCCGGCGATCCGGACCGGCTGGTCGCCTCGGCGGAGAAGGCGAAGAAGATTTTGAAGTGGGTTCCGAAAATGTCGAACCTGGACGATATCGTGGAAAGCGCCTGGGCGTGGCACCGTGCCCACCCGGACGGTTACAAGAAGTAAAAAGGAGTATCTGACGTATGAGCAAGGCAACGGCAACAGAGAAGAAAACCACCGACACAACTTCGAATTCCGCCCTGAATGCGGTGCTGGCCCAGATCCAGAAGGAATTCGGTGACGGCGCGATCATGCGCCTGGGTGAAGCCGAGGGTAAGCGCGAAATCGATGTGGTGTCCACGGGGGCCCTCTCCCTTGACCTGGCCCTTGGCGTGGGCGGCTTGCCCCGCGGGCGCGTGGTGGAGATCTTCGGTCCTGAATCCTCGGGCAAAACGACGCTGACGCTGCATGTCATCGCCAACGCCCAGAAGAATGGCGGATTGGCGGCATTCATAGACACCGAGCATGCGATGGATCCGGTGTATGCCAAGAAAATCGGCGTGAACCTCGATGACCTGCTGGTGTCCCAGCCCTCATCCGGGGAAGAGGCGTTGAGCATCTGCGAGACGCTGATCCGCAGCAATGCCCTGGACGTGGTCGTGGTGGACTCCGTGGCCGCACTGGCGCCCAAGGCGGAACTCGACGGCGAGATCGGGGATTCGCATGTCGGGCTTCAGGCGCGCCTCATGTCGCAGGCGATGCGGAAATTGACGGCGGCCATCTCGACGTCCAAGACCCTCTGCATTTTCACCAACCAGATCCGCGAGAAGATCGGGGTGATGTTCGGCAGTCCCGAGACTACGCCGGGTGGGCGGGCTTTGAAATTCTACTCATCGGTGCGCCTGGACATCCGCCGAATCGCGGCCATCAAGGATGCGGCCGGCAAGGTGATGGGGAACCGGACGCGCGTCAAGGTGGTGAAGAACAAGGTGGCGGCGCCCTTCGTGGAGGCCGAATTCGACATCCTGTTTGCCCGTGGCATCTGGTGGGCGGGTTCCGTCATGGACAGTGCGATTGAGCACGGACTGGTGGAGAAGCGGGGGTCATGGCTGTCCTTTGAAGGCGCCCAGCTCGGCCAGGGACGTGAAGCAGCCGCCGAGCTGCTGGGCAAGGATCCCGAGCTTGAGAAAAAGCTCATTGAGAAGATCCGTGCCAAGGTAGGCTCTGTTGCCCATTGACCAGACAGGCCCGGTGGGAAGATTCGGGTTGAACCGGCAGGTCCGGTAGTATATAAATCGCGACTCCATCAAGCCGGAGTGGCGAAATGGCAGACGCAATAGACTCAAAATCTATCGGGGGCAACCTCGTGTGGGTTCAAGTCCCTCCTCCGGCACCA
>CAZMSS010000076.1:0-11614 GCA_964568965.1 uncultured Verrucomicrobiota bacterium
AGATTTCTGCCTGTCTCGTGGGCTCGGAGATGTGTATAAGAGACAGGTGTGATATGCACGCGGAGTCGGATGACTGGGTGGAGCTAAGAACGCTCCTCAAACTGGTTCCGGGATCAGCGACCGGTTACGGCGTTCCAGGCGGTGCGGCTCTTTGCGTGATGCCCGACGGGAGGGTCGCTGCCTTGGGCCGCCCCATTGACCGCTATAAAGTCCGTGCCGGACGTGTTACCCCGCTCATCCCGCTTGCCCCGCTGTGACCCCATGTGGTAAGGGCGTTTCTGTCGTGATATCGCGATACCCGGCCCTTTTTGATTGTTCAATCAGCAGACGGCGGATATTGTGTCAGCTAGTTTCAAGGGTGAAATATTCTATCAGGGACGTGATCCATTGAGGAGGCATGATATGCAGGGAGCCAGGGCGGGAGTAATGGGTGTGGTGGGACTCGTGGCAGGCTGGATGGCCGCAGGCATCGTACAGGGCGCCGAGGTGTTTGACTGGCCTCAGTTCAGGGGAGCGAACCGGGATGGCATCTCCCTGGAAACCCAGTGGAATCCCCAGGCGCTCCAGGGCGGGGCGAAGATCCTCTGGAAGACCTCGGTGGGGAAGGGGTATTCCTCCGTTGCCATCAAGGGCGACCGCCTTTTTACTGCTGGAAACAGCGAGAACAAGGATACGGTATTCGCCCTTTCGCTGAAGGATGGGTCAGTCTTGTGGCGGCATTCCTATCCCTGCGGGGGGGGGAGTTATCCGGGACCGCGGTCCACTCCGGCCACGGACGGCAAGGTGGTTTATTTCCTGAGTCGTGAAGGGCGCTTGATGTGCCTCGATGTCGGCACCGGAGCGGTGAAGTGGGAAAAGAACCTGACGCAGGAGTTCGGCGCCAGGAACCTGACGTGGGGGTTCGCGGGATCGCCGGTCATCAAGGGCGACACATTGCTGGTGAATGCAGGCGAATACGGAGCGGTTCTGAACCGGAACACCGGGGCTAAAATCTGGGCCAGCCCGGCCGGAACAGGCGGCTATGCCGCACCCGTTGAGTTTTCCGTTGCCGGGAAGGAATGCCTGGCGCTGTTCAGCGCGAAGGCAATTTATGGAGTTGACCTCGCGACCGGGAAAAAACTGTGGTCCCATCCCTGGACAACCAGTTACGACGTCAATGCCGCTGATCCCATCGCTTCGAACGGGCGGGTCTTCGTTTCCTCGGGCTACAACAATGCGGGCGCCCTGCTTGACGTCAACGGCGCCGAGCCCAAGGTGGTGTGGCTCAACAAGAATATGAAGAACCACTTCGGCAGCTGTGTCCTGATCAACGGCTTCCTCTATGGCATCGACGGGAATGTCGGGTCGGCCTCGCTGAAGTGCCTTGATTTCAACACGGGCGAGGAGAAGTGGAGCCATCGGATCGGGTTCGGGGCGATGTCTGTGGCAGGGGGGCACCTGATTGTCCTCAACGAGAACGGCGATTTGTCGGTTGCAAAAGTCACGCCTGAAAAATATGAGGAAGTGTCATCCGCCCGCGGCGTTCTGGGGAAAACCTGCTGGACGGCGCCGGTCCTGTGCCGTGGAATCGTGTATTGCCGTAACAATGAAGGCGCGCTGGTCGCCGTCGATATGCGTAAATAGGATGGGTTGAGTGCATGGTAATACCGGGTATGCCCCAGGGTGAACAGCGCGGGAAGGGAGTCCTCCCCGCGTTGTTTATTTTGGTGGCGGGGGTGCTCGTTTCCGTGGTGGCCCTCACCTGGTGGCTCGGGACGATGTCGGGTCCGGTGGCGTCCCGGCGCGTGCCCCTTTCCGGAGAAGCCGCGGGTGCCCCGCAAGCAGGAACTTCTAACGAGCGTCCGGTCCGGATTGGCGAGCATTTTGCCCGCATCGCGGGGGTTCCTTCCACACTGCCGGGGTCCTGGCCCGCCTTCCGCGGCGCACGCCGTGATAATGTCGCGCAAGCGTCCGAAAAGCTGGCCGATGCCTGGACTGCCGGCGGGCCACCCCGCCTCTGGTCCATTGAACTCGGCGAGGGCTATGCCGGGCCGGCGGTCCACAACGGGCGCGTCTATGTGCTGGATTATGATGGCGACTCGGAAGAGGATGCGCTGCGGTGTTTTTCTCTGGATGACGGGCGCGAAATCTGGCGGCGTTCCTACCAGGTCCGTATCAAGCGAAACCATGGGATTTCCCGCACCGTCCCCGCCGTGACGGACCGCCACGTGGTCAGCATCGGCCCCCGCTGTCACGTGATGTGCGCCGACGCCAGCACCGGTGATTTCCGGTGGGGAATGGATCTTGAGAGGGACTGGGGGGTGGAGGTGCCGATGTGGTACACGGGGCAATGCCCGCTCATTGACGGCGAGCAGGCCGTGATCGGCGTTGGGGGCAGGGCCCTGTTGGTGGGGGTTGATTGTGAAACAGGGAAAGTGATCTGGCAGACCCCCAATCCCCGCAAGTGGAAGATGTCGCATTCCTCCGTCATGCCCATGGAGTTCAGCGGGAAGAAGATGTACGTCTATTGTGCGGTGGGTGGGATCGTTGGTGTCTCGGCGGAGAAGCAGGATGCCGGAGCCGTACTCTGGGAGACGGACCAGTGGAATGTCCAGGTGGTTGCCCCCACGCCCGTCCCCGTCGGTGAAGGCCGCTTTTGGATCACGTCCGGATATGGCGCGGGTAGCGCCCTGTTCCAGCTCGTCGACGAGGGAGGACGCTTTTCCGTCAAGCTCCTGAAGCGGGTGGAAAAGAAAGTCTTCGCCTGTGAGCAGCACACGCCGGTGTTCTATCAGGGGAATCTGTATACCGTCCTGCCCGCGGATGCCGGCGCTGCCCGCAAGCAGGCTGTCTGTATGGAGCCAGACGGCCGCGTGGTCTGGTCCAGTGGGGCGGCCGAGCGATTTGGGCTGGGGCCCTTCATGGTGGCGGACGGCAAGCTTCTGATATTGGATGACGACGGGATGCTGACGATGCTCCGGGCCACCCCGAATGGGTATCAGAAACTGGCCCGGGCCCGGGTACTTGACGGCAAGGAGGCGTGGGCCCCCCTCGCTTTGGCAGGAGGCCGGTTGCTAGTCAGGGATTATGGAACCATGCGGTGTCTGGATTTGCGGGAAAGAAAAGAATGAATAGGGTTGGCAAAGTGGGATTGGCCGGGGTGCTGGCCTGTGTTGTGTGCTGGCCTGTTCAAGGCTGGGGTGGGCAATGTGCCACGCCGGCAGAGTGTGCCTATGCGCCGGGTTCGGTGAAGAAAACAGGCACGAATGGCCTGTCTCGCGCGGGAGTGCTGTGGATCAAGCCATCCCTCTCCAATGTGACCGCCCTGGCGGTAACCCGCAATGACGGGATTGTGGTGGGCTCAATGGCCGGCATTGAAGTCCTTGACGTCGCAGGCAAGTCCCTGTTGTCTTTTTCAGTCCCGGATCCTGTCCGTGCCCTCGCAGTCGGTGCCAACGGTGATATTTTCGCCGGAATGGACAACCATGTCGAGGTCTACGGTCAGGACGGGAAACGCAAGGCGGTATGGAAAAGCCCCCGTGCAAAAACAATGATCACCTCCATCGCGGTCTCCTCGAATTTCGTGTTCGTGGCGGATTGCCAGTACCGGGTAGTATGGCGGTTTACCCCGGCGGGGGAACTGTCGGGAAGAATTGGCGATAGGGCTCCGGTCACCCGCCCGGAGGGATTTGTGGTGCCCAGTGCGTTTTTTGATGTCGCCGTAGCTCCGGATGGCTCGCTCTGGGTGGTCAATCCCGGCATGCACCGCCTGGAGCATTTCAATGCCGATGGCGGGTTGCTTTCATCGTGGGGCAGGGCCTCCACGGAATCGGACGGTTTTTGCGGATGCTGCAACCCAAGCAACGTGGCGCTAGCCCCCGACGGGTCCTTTGTGACCAGTGAGAAACATAGTGTCAGGGTGAAGCGCTATGATGCCGACGGCCATTTTTCAGGGATCATCTCGGGGCAGGAGGAGTGGGGGAAGGATATCGTCGGACTGGATCTGGCGGTGGATTCCAAGGGCCGGGTCCTGGTGCTCGACCCTTCGGCGGATGGTGTGAGGGTGTATTGAAGTGAGTGGACAAAAAACAATCGGGACTGTGCAGGGGCGGCGCGAATTCCTGAGGGGAATTCTGCGCGGACTTCTGCTGACCGGGTTGGCCGGCCTGGGTGCCCGGGTGGCCCTCAATCGGCGATGCGGGTCGGCCGATAAGCCCGGGCAGGCGGAACTCTGCAAGGGGTGTCCTGACCTGTCAGCCTGTCCATCCCCTGTTCTTGCCGCCGATCGCAAAGTCTGGCAGCTGGATCCCGCCAAATGCATCCAGTGCGGGCGGTGCGCCACCAATTGCGTCCTGCAGGCGTCCGCCGTCAAATGTGTTCACCGGCTCGAGATGTGCGGCTATTGCAGGCTGTGTTTCGGGTTCTTCCAGCCCGGGGTCGCCACGCTCAACAGCGCCGCCGAGAACCAGGTCTGCCCCACGGGCGCCATCCGGCGGAAATTCATCGAGGATCCGTATTACGAGTACACCATCGACGAAGCGCTGTGTATCGGGTGCGGCAAGTGCGTCAAGGGGTGCGGGGCCTTCGGCAATGGTTCGTTGGTGCTGCAGGTCCGGCATGACCGGTGTGTGAACTGCAACGAGTGTTCCATTGCGCGGAATTGTCCGGCGGATGCCTTCCGGCAGGTGCCGGCGACAGATCCCTATCTTTTCAGGACGAAGAAGGGGAAGGCGGCGACATGAGGCGCATGGTTTGGCTCTTCTTGCTTATCCTGCTTCCGGCTTGGACGGCCAGGTCGGAAAACCGGTTTCCCCAGCCGCAATTCGAGAGTGGCTATACCATGCCGGGTGCCACGGCGCCGGCCCCCCGCGCGGCTTCCTATGAGATGCTGGATGTTGTGATCCTGACGGCCGCCTTGTCCCTTGGCACCTGGCTGATACTGAGGAAGCGGTCGCGTCGGGGCGTGTTCCTGCTGACGCTGTTCTCGCTGCTGTATTTCGGATTCTGGCGGAAAGGCTGTGTTTGTTCCATCGGCAGCATCCAGAATGTGGCCGCTTGGTTGTCAGGCAGCGGGGCGGCCCTGCCTCTGGGGGTGGCGGTTTTCTTCATCCTTCCCCTCATCTTTGCCCTGCTGTTCGGGAGGATATTCTGCGCCGCAGTGTGCCCGCTCGGCGCGATCCAGGAGATGATGATTCTCTTTCCCATAAGGATTCCCCGCCCGGTTTCAAGGGCGCTTGGCCTGATCCCGGTGGTTTACCTCGGGCTGGCGATCCTGCTGGCGGCGACGGGGTCGGCGTTCATCATTTGCCGGTACGATCCTTTTGTCCCGGTGTTCCGCCTCAGCGGCGAGCCCGTGATGTTGCTGGCGGGGGTGGTATTGTTGCTGGCCGGGATAGTCGTGGCTCGTCCCTTCTGCCGGTTCCTTTGCCCTTATGGTGTGCTGCTGAACTGGATGTCTCGCCTGTCGAAGTGGCATGCCACGATCACCCCGGACGAATGTGTCGGGTGTCGGTTGTGCGAACGGGCCTGCCCGTTTGACGCCATCCGGTTGCCGATGACCTCGACCCCTGCCGAATCGCGTGAAACAGGCGTTCGCCGGATCAAGCGGTTGCTGTTGCTGATGCTGCTGCTTGGGGTCGTGGGTGTCTGGGTGGGGGCGCGGGCCGATGGTATGTTGGCCCCGCTGAACGCCAGGGTGCGGCTGGATCAGGTGCTCCGGTCGCACGATCCCGTACTTGAGAAACTGTATGCGACGGAACTGGATGCGTTCCGGGGCGGCACGATAACGCCTGAAAGCCTGACGGTGGAGGCCGATGCGGTGCGCCGGAAATTCCGGGTTGGCGGCGCCTGGCTCGGGGGGATTCTGGGAGTGCTGTTCGGCGCTAGCCTGCTGGGGGCTTCGATCAGGCGATCCCGGGAGGACTATGAACCGGATCGGGGTGAGTGCCTGAGTTGTGCCCGCTGTTACCAGTCATGCCCCAGGGAACATGAGAGGTTGAAACAATGAGTCTGGATACAACGAGATCCCAAGTCCTGTACCGGATGGCCTGCGCCCTGGCGGTGGTCACCTGCGCCTTTTCGTTGTTGATGGGGATCCTGCTGGTCTCCAATGTCATGGCCGTCAGGATGGCCTCGCCCCTGAACCTGCCAGAGCTGGATCACCTGCGGGAGACGATCAAGGCCGATCCGGCGAATGTGGCGGTCCGGGAAAAGATCAGGGATTTGGACCAGGTTGTACGCCACCTCTACTTTGCAGGGCTGACCTCACGCCGGGCCGGCGCCTATCTTCTTCTGGGAGGGATTGTCCTGTCCCTGGCCAGCCTGAAGGCTGTGGCGTTGCTCCGCCGACGCCGATTCGACCCGCGTGAGTATCCCGCCCCGCCTGATCCCCTGCGCACCGAGTTCGCCGCACGGTGGGCCCTGGCGGGATCGGGCGTTGTCATCCTGAGCGTCGCCGTCTATTTCAGTTGGGTGGGGCGCGACCTCCGGGCGCGGCCGGAGCCTGGGGGAAGTGTTCAAGTGCCGGTTCAGATTCCGGTTGTGGTGTGGCCGGCCTTCCGCGGCGCATCTGGAAACGGCGTGGCGGCCAGCTCCAATTTCCCGACGGCCTGGGATGCGGCGTCAGGTTCAGGGATTGTGTGGAAGGTCGAGGTGCCGCTTCCCGGCATGAGTTCCCCGGTTGTGTGGGGGAATAAGGTGTTCCTGACCGGCGCGTCCGAGGAAAAACGCGAGGTGTACTGTTACGATCTTGCCAGCGGAACCCGGCTGTGGAGCCTGGATGTGACGGGGAAATCCGGCCAAGTGAAAAAGGCCCCGGAGGTTTTCAAGGATACCGGGTATGCGGCATCCACGCCTGTAACGGATGGCCGGCTGGTGTGTGCCATCTTTGCCAACGGGGATGTCGTGGCGGTGGATCATTGTTCGAAAATCCTGTGGACGGCGGACCTCGGCCTGCCGTCCAACCGCTATGGCCACAGCGCTTCACTGGCATGGTACCAGGACAAGGTTTTGATCCTGTATGACCAGGAGGCTGGAAAGGGAAGCCCCTCGCGGGTGATGGCCCTTGATGCCTTGACGGGTGGAACGAAGTGGAGCACACCGCGCCAAGTCTCGGATTCCTGGCCGTCCCCGGTTGTTGTTGAAACGGGAAGGGGGCCACAGCTGATAACCGTGGCCAATGACTGGATCATGGCCTACGATCCGGCCACCGGGCAAGAGTTGTGGAAAGTCAAATGTACGGGCTCCGATGTGGCGCCCTCGCCGATCCTGGCGGGCGGCCTGGTCCTGGTCTCCATTACGGGCGACCGGGTCTATGCCATCCGTCCTGACGGGAAGGGCGATGTCACGGCCACGCATGTGGCGTGGACTTCGGATGACGGCGTAGCCGATGTGTCGTCGCCGGTGAGCAATGGCGAACTGGTTTTCTTTGTGAATTCGAACGGGCTTATGACCTGCCTTGAAGTGAAAACCGGCAGGAAGGTGTGGGAGCAGAACCTGGACGGGGAGTTCTACGGTTCACCCGGTCTGGCGGGGGATAAGCTCTACGTTGTGGCCCGGAATGGTACGGTGTTCATCCTCAAGGCGGGCCGGGAATACGCGGAGATCGGGCAAGCGGCCCTCGGCGAGCCGAGCGACGGCTCGCCGGTCTTTGCGGGGGATCGCATCCTGGTCCGGGGACTCAAGACGTTGTTCTGTATTGGGGGCAAGCGGCCGTGAGAAGACAGAGTACAGATGCCAGAAGTCAGGAGACGGAAGTCGAAAGACAGGAGACAGAACCTGATCTGGGGATTGTGGATGCGGCGGTGGCTGAATTCGGGCGTGATGCGGCGGCGGTGATTCCCATCCTGCAGCGGTTGCAGCAGCGCTACCGGTATCTGCCTGAGAGCGCGCTCCGGCGCGTTTGTGAATTGACGGAGATCACGCCGGCGGCGATCGCCGGGGTCTCTACATTTTATTCCCAGTTCAGGCACAAGCCGGTCGGACGCCACATCATCAGCATTTGTCATGGGACCGCCTGCCACGTCAAGGGATCCGAGCTGATCCAGGATGCCCTGGCGCGGTACTTGAAGCTCGGGGAAGGGGAAGATACGGATCCCGAGGGCATGTTCACGCTGGAGCGCGTAGCCTGCCTGGGGTGCTGCACGCTGGCGCCGGTGATCAAGATCGACGGCGTTACCTACGGGCATCTGACATCCCAGACGGTTCCCCGTGCCCTGCATGATTTCCTGGAGCTGGAGAAGCGTGGGGCCGTGCCCGAGCGGCATGACCAGGCCGTGGCGGAGGGCGGTGGCCTGACGGAAATCCGGATCGGCGTGGGATCCTGTTGCGTGGCGGGTGGGAGCCAGGACGTCAAACGGGAACTCGAAAACGAAGTGCAACGGCTGGGTGTGCCCGCGGTGATCAAGCCGGTGGGGTGTGTCGGGATGTGCCATCAGACGCCCCTTGTACAGATTGTTCCCGCCGGCGGCGAGCCGGTGACCTATGCGAAAGTCCAGGCGGCGGAGGCGGCGCGGATTGTACGCCGGCACCTCAAGCCCGGCGGGATTGTGCGCCGGATCAGAACCAGCCTGACCACCGTCCTGGAACACCTGCTGACCGATGACACCTGGGAGCCGGTGAGCCGTTATGCACTGGATGTGCGCGAGGCGCCGGTCTGCTCGTTTCTCGGCAAGCAGCACCGGATCGCCAGTGAGTGGTGCGGCGACCTGGATCCCCTGGACATCGCCGAGTATGGCGCCCATGGTGGCTGGTTGGCGCTCAAAGCGTGCCTCAAGGCGGGGCGACCGGAGGAGATTGTCGACGAGGTCGCCCGCTCGGGGTTGCGGGGACGCGGCGGTGCCGGTTTCCCCACCGGGCAGAAATGGGCGATGGTGCGCGAAGCCCCCGGCACGCCGAAATACCTGGTATGCAATGGAGACGAGGGCGATCCCGGCGCGTTCATGGACCGGATGCTCCTGGAGTCATTCCCGTACCGTGTGCTTGAAGGCATGGTGATTGCCGCCTACGCGATGGGCATCCACGAGGGGGTACTCTATATCAGGGCCGAGTACCCTCTGGCCCTTAAGCGGATCCGTACCGCCCTGTCCCGCATGGAGGCTTCCGGTTACCTGGGTCGGAATATCCTGGGAAGCGGGTTCGATCTCACGTTCCGGATCGTGGAGGGAGCGGGTGCGTTTGTCAGCGGCGAGGAGACCGCCCTGCTGGCCTCCATCGAGGGGCAGCGGGCCATGCCGCGCTATCGGCCGCCTTATCCCGCCGAAAACGGATTGTGGGGCATGCCTACCAACATCAACAACGTCGAGACCCTGGCGATGGTGCCGTGGATACTCCGCAACGGCGCGGCGGCGTTTGCCGCCCTGGGCGCCGATGCCAGCCGGGGAACCAAGGTGTTCTCGCTTGCAGGCAAAGTCGTTCGCGGGGGGCTGATCGAGGTTCCCATGGGAATCACGGTGAAGGATATCGTAGAGGAAATCGGCGGGGGCACTGCCGACGAGCGGGGATTCAAGGCCGTGCAGATCGGTGGCCCCTCCGGTGGCTGTCTTCCCGCCTCGCGGGGGGATACCCCCGTGACCTACGAATCCCTCGCCGCCGCCGGGTGCATTATGGGATCGGGCGGAATGGTGGTGCTGGATCATTCCGATTGCATGGTTGACCTCGCGCGCTATTTCATGACCTTCACGCAGCAGGAGTCCTGCGGCAAGTGCACGCCCTGCCGCGTGGGAACAAAGCGGATGCTGGAAATCCTGGAGCGGGTGTGCGCGGGGCGGGGCGAGAAGGGTGACATTGAACGGCTGGAGCAGCTCGGCAAGACGACGGCGAGGGGAAGCTTGTGCGGACTGGGCAGGACGGCGGCCAACCCCGTATTGTCAACGATCCGGCATTTCCGCGAAGAGTATGAGGCCCATCTCGAGGGTCGGTGCCCGGCATTGAAATGCAGGTCCCTCATTGCCTATACCGTGAATGACCATTGCATCGGGTGCACAAAATGCGCCCAGGTGTGCCCGGCGGGGGCCATTGATCCCGCGCCCTACCTCAAGCATGAGATTAAACAGGATAAATGTACGAAATGTGATGCCTGCCGGCAGGTGTGCCCGTCCCACGCCATTGACATCCGGACACCGGCCGGGAAGACCGTGGCCGGGGGAGAGTGTGACGTATGACGCAGTTGACCATCAACGGACGCACCGTGAGTGTTGAGAGCGGCGTGAGTGTCCTGGAGGCCGCATATCAACTCGGCATCACGATTCCAACGCTCTGTCATCTTAAGGCGGAGAAGCCCCATACTTCCTGCATGATGTGCGTCGTCAAGGACCTTGCCACCGGGCGACTTCTGCCCGCATGCAGCGCCCCCGCCACGGAGGGGATGGCGGTGGATACTGAATCGGAGGAGGTCCGGCAGGAACGGAAGAAGGTGCTCGATCTCCTGATGAGCGAGCATGTGGGGGACTGTGAGGCGCCCTGCCGGACGACCTGTCCGGCCCGGATGGATATTCCCCAGATGATCCGCCAGATTGCGGCGGGCCGGATGAAGGAGGCCTACGAGACCGTCACGGAGATGATCGCCCTGCCGGCGGTGCTGGGGCGGATCTGTCCCGCTCCCTGCGAGAAAGCCTGCCGCCGCGGCCGGCATGATTTGCCCCTTTCCATCTGCGCGTTGAAACGGTTTGTGGCGGATGTCCATGTGCCGGAGCTTAAGGTAAGCGCCGACCTTGCTGCTCTGCGAAGTCAGCGGGGACTGCCTTCGCTGCGAAGCACGAGCCGGGCGGCGTCAGAAAGCAAAAAAATTGCCATCATCGGCGCCGGGCCGGCGGGACTGGCGGCGGCATTCCATCTGGCGCGGGCAGGGCATGCTTGCACGGTGTTCGATGAACATGACCAGCCGGGAGGACAACTGCGCTACCGGGTTTCGCGCGACAAACTTCCGTTGGATGTGCTGGATGCGGAAATAGAGATAATCCGACAGCTCGGGGTCGAGTTCCGCATGAAGACCCGGATTGAGCCTGGTGATGGCTTGCAGCGCTTGAAGGAGGAGTACGACGCCATTGTGCTGACGCCGGGACGAAAGCTGGGCGGCCCGCGCGAGGAGTGGCCGGTGGACTCCGATGGACGGGGCGTCAAGGTCGAGGCGAACACCTACCGGACCTCGGACCCCGTTGTCTTCGCCGGTGGCGAGGTGGTGCATGTGGGGCAGATGTCAGTCCGTGCCGTGGCGCATGGCAAGTCCATTGCCTGTGCCATTGACCAGTGGCTGGGTGGCCGGCCGGTGGTGGGGGTGGCGAAGCCCTTTGAATCGCGTCTGGGTCAGCTCCGGGATGGCGAGATCGAGATACTGATGGCGGAAGCCGATCGGGGCGCGAGGGTCGAACCTGACGGTGGGTTCGTTCTGGGATACTCCGCCGAGGAGGCGATCCGGGAGAGCCTGCGCTGCCTGCAGTGCGATTGCCGCAAGGCGAAGGGTTGCCGGTTGCGTGAACTGGCCGACGAGTACGGGGCCAGCCAGAAGACCTTTACGGTGGGATCGAGGACGGACTTCACTCGGAACGTTTCCTTCCGGGTAATCTTCGAGCCCGGTAAATGTATCAAGTGCGGCATCTGCGTGCGGATCACAGCCCGGTCCGGCTCAGGCATGACCTTT
>CAZMSS010000077.1:0-11414 GCA_964568965.1 uncultured Verrucomicrobiota bacterium
CTCCACGCGCAACGGCACACGCGTCGGCGCGGCCGCCGCCTGTGGCGCCAGCCGCGCCGACGCGTGTGCCGTTGCGCGTGGAGCGCGATGAGCGCCTCGTGGCCCGCCGGCAGGCCGTCAAACAGCAGATCCACAAGGAGCTGCTGGAGCGCATGGATATCAAGCGCCTGACCGCGTCGCATGTCGAGGAAGGCGAGTTGCACCGTCGCGTGTTGACCACGCTGGAGGGGATTGTCAAGGATGTGGCGCCCCGGTTGCCTCCGGAGATTACGCCTCAGGCCCTGATCAAGGAAGTGTATGACGAGGCCGTCGGGCTGGGCGCCATCGAGGATCTGCTGGCCGACCCGGATATCACTGAAATCATGGTCAACGGGGCCCTGCGGGTCTATGTGGAACGCAAGGGCCGGATCGAGTTGACTGACCGTACTTTCCTGGATGACAAATCCGTGATGGCCGTGATCGAGCGCATTGTTTCGCCCCTTGGCCGGCGGATCGACGAGAGCCAGCCCTATGTTGATGCCCGCCTAAGGGACGGGTCCCGCGTCAACGCCATCATTCATCCCCTGTCCCTGATCGGCCCCTGCCTGACCATCCGGAAGTTTTCCAAAATCCCCCTGACGGCCGATGATTTCGTCAGGCTGGGCACCTGGACCGGGGGGATGCGGGATTTTCTCAAGGCCTGTGTCGAGGCGCGGAAGAATATCATCGTCTCGGGCGGTACGGGCTCGGGAAAAACCACCCTGCTGAATGTGCTGAGCAGCTTCCTGCCCGAGAATGAGCGCATTATCACCATCGAGGATGCCGCGGAACTCCAGCTCAAGCAGGATCATGTGATCTCCCTCGAGGCGCGCCCCCCGAATATCGAGGGGAAGGGGGCGGTGACGATCCGCGACCTGGTGCGGAATGCCCTGCGCATGAGGCCGGACCGGATTGTCGTGGGGGAGTGCCGTGGCGGGGAGGCGCTCGATATGCTCCAGGCGATGAACACGGGACATGACGGCTCGCTGACAACCGTCCATGCGAACACGCCGCGCGATGTGATTTCACGCATGGAGACCCTGGTGCTGATGTCCGGCATGGACTTGCCGATCCGCGCCATCCGCGAACAGATTACCTCGGCGGTGGATGTCATCATCCATGAGGCACGGCTGAGCGACGGCTCACGGCGCGTGGTCAACGTGACCGAGGTGGTCGGCAGCGAGGGCGAACGCACGACCATGCAGGATATCTTCGTGTTTGAGCAGAAGGGCGTGAATGCCGAGGGAAAGGTCATGGGGCGGTTTGTGCCGACCGGCGCCGTCCCCACCTTCCTGGACGATCTGCGGGCGAGGGGGGTTTCGATCGACCTTTCTCTATTTGATCCCAAAAAACAGGGTTGAGTCAAATCATGGGTTCGATGGTCATTTTATGGTTGATTCCGGGGCTGTACCTGCTCTGTCTGGGCGGGCTGACTTACTTTATCCTTCAGTCCTTCCAATCGGCGGCGGCGGATTACGCCACCGCGTACTCCGAGTCGACCTCCCGGCAGATGGAGGATCTCTTCCTCTTTATCCCCGCCCGGCGCGTCCTGGAACTGGCCTCCGCCTCCGCGGCGATCTGCTTTCTCTTCGGGTTCCTGTTGTTCGGGGGATTCGACGGGCAATCCTTCCTGGTCGGCCTGGGCCTCGGCGGCGTGTGCGCCGCTCTGGGCTGGAACATTCCCCGCACGGTGCTGGCGGTGATGCGCAAGCGGCGGCTGCAGCGCTTCAATCTCCAGCTGGTCGACAGCCTGGTCAACATGAGCAACGCCCTCAAGGCGGGCTTCAGCGTGCAGCAGGCCATTGAACTCGTGGTTCGCGAGGGGCAGAGCCCGATTGCCCAGGAGTTCGGCATGTTCCTGCACCAGACACGCGTCGGCATGCCAATGGATGAGGCCTTGGAAAGCATGCAGAAGCGGGTGGGGAGCGAGGACCTTGCCCTGATGATCGGCGCGCTGGAGACGGCGCGGCAGACGGGTGGCAACCTGACGGAGGTCTTTGAGAAAATTGCCCACACCATCCGGGAGCGCATGCGTATCGAGTTGCGCATCCGGACCCTGACGGCGCAGGGCCGGTTGCAGGGACTGATCGTTGGCGCCATGCCCCTGATCCTCGGGGTCGCCCTGTTCTTTCTGGACCCCGTGATGATGATGGCCTTTTTGCGTTCCGGCTTCGGGATTGCCATCCTGGTGGTGGTTGCCATCCTGGAAACCATCGGGGCGTTGGTGATCCGCAAGATCATAAAGATTGATGTATGAACTTTAATGCGGCAATTGAACTGTTCATGTGCCTGATGTGGGCCGTGTTTGCGGGCCTCTCGGCCTGGTACTGCGCCCAGATACTGCGGCAGGTCACATATGTGACGCTGGCCGACGGCCGCCGCCAGGAGCGGAGGCTGCCCTTCCTCTTCCGGCTGCTACTGCCGCTCACCGCGAATCTCGACCCGCTTTTCCGCCGGAAGTACTTCGACAAGACGAACGCCGATTTGACCCGGAAAATCGTGTCGGCCGGCTACGGCGGCTTGATCACCTCGGAGGAACTGCTGGCCTTCAAGGTCCTGTTCCCGTCCATTCTCGGGGTGATGCTGGTGGCGCTGGTCTGGGCCCTGGTGGCCATGGTGCCGGGCAAGGCGGGCGTGGCCCTGCAGAGCCATGGCAAATCTTTCGTCATGGTCATCCTGCTCGCGTTTTACGCCTACCCCGGGCTCTGGCTGAAAGGCGCCCTCAAGGAGCGGCACCGGAGGATCCAGAAATCGCTGCCGTATGTGCTGGACCTGCTGACACTCTCCGTGGAGGCGGGCCTCGACTTCATGAGCGCCATGCAGCGGATCGTGCAGCGGGGCAAGATCGACGCGCTCAGCGAGGAACTGGTGCGGGTCCTGCGGGAGATCCAATTGGGGAAAACCCGGCGGGTCGCACTCAAGGACATGGGGGACCGCGTGGATCAGCCGGATCTGCGCTCGGTGATCAATTCGCTGGTCCAGGCGGATGAGTTGGGCGTGGGGATAGGCTCGATTTTGAGGATCCAGTCCGACCAGATGCGCATGCGCCGGTTTGAGCGGGCTGAGAAAATGGCCAACGAGGCACCGGTGAAAATGCTGTTCCCCCTGGTCGCCTTTATCTTCCCGGCGGTTTTCCTGGTTCTGCTGGGCCCCATTGTGCTTCAGATTCTGCGGCAGATATAGTAGGAATGTCAGCGTTATGGCAAATACAGTCCATTTGATGGTTGTGGGCGGACCGGCGGATCACCAGGAGATCCATGTGCCGGCCGCGGGAGTCCGGATCGGGCGCTCATCCCGGAATGACCTCTGCATCGCCGACGAGGCGATGTCGCGGTTTCAGTGCCGCTTTTTCCTGAAGCCCGGCGAAGGGCTCTGGGTGTCGGATCTGGGTAGCGCCAACGGGACGATGGTCAACGGCAAGCTGGTCCAGGAACAACGGTTGCACGTGAATGACGAGGTGCTTGCGGGTGATACCTGCCTGCGCGTGATGGATGAGGGCGAGGGGAGTCCCGAGCCCGTTCAGGCAGCGGCCCCCGCCGTGGCCCCCGCCGCCAATCCGGATGCCCTCCTTGATCTCGGCTTGAAGAAGGGGACGGTGCTGACTGAAGCCGCGGCCGCCGGACCGATCCGCAAGAAACTGATCTGGGCCGTGGGAGTCATGGCTGTGGTGGTCTTGCTGGTGTGGGTGCCGTGGGGCAAGCTGGCAGGGGTCCTGCAGTGGGCGAAGAAGCCGGTGGTTTTGGCACCGCTGGAAGTGCTGCCTGACCTTGAGGTGGCGCTCGAGCGGGTTGAGGGATCCGCCTCCAATGTGTTCCGCTACGCCCTGGAGATCAAGGAGAACATCCTGGTGGTGCAGGTGGATGACCTCGAAACCAGCCGGCATGTGCGCCGGGAGAGAAAGGTGGCGCCCGAGCTGCTGCGCGACCTGGCGCGTTCCCTGGAAACCGCGGGCTTCTTCGACCTCAGGGATGAGTATGCGGGACTGGCGCCCGGCGTGCATGATGCCGCGGACCTGTCGGTCACCGTAGGGGCGAAGACGCGGCGCGTCAAGGTGGTTAATCATATCGAGCCGGAGGAATTCGCCTCGGCCCGCTCGATCCTCGAGGAATTCGGGAAGAATGAGCTGGGCCTCGCCGCCCTGGCCATCGATCCGGCATCGCTGGTCATCAAGGCGCGCGAGGCGCTGCTGCAGGGTAAGAAGATGTGGGACGAGCGGGAGGTGCGCGACGGGAACCTCTTCAGGGCCATCCGCGCCTACAAGGAGTGCGCGTGGTACCTCGAAACCATCGAGCCTAAGCCTGATTTTTACGCCGAGGCGGTGGCGGCCAAGCCGGACTGTGAGCGTGAGTTGCAGCGGCGTTATGACGACCTCTGGTTCATGGCGGAGCGGGCCGTCAAGCTGCGCGACTGGAAAGAGGCCGAACGCCACTTGAAGGTGATCTGCGAGATGATTCCGGATCCCTCCGATGATCGGTATCGTAATGCGGACAAGAAAATGGTCGATGTGGGGCGGCATCTTTCGGTGGAAAAATAGTATGGCTATCCTGATACCAAGACATGGAGTGGTGGTGGCGCTGCTCGCCCTCGGCCTGCAGGCCTGGGCGCAGGGGCCGGATGCGTCGAGCCGGTTGAGCGTGGCTACCATCCCGGACAAGGCGACGGTTACCTGTGACGGCGTCCTGCGGGATGTGACCCCGATGACGATCAGCGGCTTGAGGCCGGGGACACACCTGGTTACGGTTGAAAAACCGGGCTACCTTCCGGCGCGGCGGACGGTCACCCTCGTGTCGGGTCAACGTTCAGCCCTCGAGATCCCCCTTGAACGCGTCTTGGGGTTGATCCTCATCAAGTCGATCCCGGATGGAGCCGACCTCGAAATCGCGGGTGCCCACAGGGGAAAGGCGCCGCTCCTGATCACCGACCTGGCCCCCGGGAAGTACAGGGTCAAGGCCTCCTCGGCTGGCTATTTGAGCCGTGACGTCGAATTCGAGGTGGAAAACCGCATTCCCAAGATGGTCCTGGTTTCCCTGGCTTCCGATTCCGCCATGCTGAATATCATTTCGGAACCGGCAGGGGCCACGGTGACGGTCAACGGGTTGTCCAAGGGAACCACGCCCTGTAAATTGGACCGGTTGCCTGCGGGTGACAATGAGGTTGTCGTATCGATGCCTGATTTTGATGTATACCGCTCGAAGATCAAGTTGCAGGCAAATCAGGAACAGACGATCGATGTCAGGCTGAAGGCTCAGCCTTCTGTCTTGTCGGTCATCTCCACGCCGGCGGGTGCCAAGCTTTTTGTGGATGAGACACTCAAGGGGGTGACGCCGCTGACGGTGGAAAGCCTGGAGGCGGGAAGCCACGTCCTGCGGGCGGAAAAGGACGGCTACGAGCCCATGAGCCGGTCCGTTGAAATTAACCGTGCCCAGAAGAAGGTCGAGGAGTTTCAATTGGTCCGTAATGCGGGGACCCTGGCGGTCATGACCAAGCCGGCGGGCACCAGTTTGTTCGTGGATGGGACGGAGATGGGCGTAGTGTCCTCAAAGGATAATGAGGCTGTGGGTAAGCTCGACGTCGAGTTGCCCGTTGGGGATCATACGGTTGCCCTCCGGCTTAAGGGCTATGCCTCCGTGGAGAAGCGGGTGTCTATCCTGAAAGGGGAGACTCTCTCGGTGAAGGAAGTTCTCAAGCGTGTCTTCATCGCGGATACGCGCGTTATCATGAAGTCAGGCGAGATGTTGACCGGGATTCTTGGCGAAAAGCTGCCCAATGGTGACATCAAGCTGGAAACCCAGTTCGGCATCTTCAAGACCATCGAAGCTGGCCGGATCGATAAGGTTGAGACCCTCCCGCCGCCTCCTGCGACCAAGTAGTCACCTGGGGATTCGGTCAAAAGAAAAACCCGTTCGGCGTGTGCCGTAACGGGTTTTCCATCAAGAGCTTATCTATCTTGATTTACTGCGCGACCGGGGCCGCGGGAGCAACCGGAGCCGGATCGACAGGAGCGGTGCAGTTCACGCCCTTCTCGCCCTTCTTGCCATGCTTCGCCGGATGGGCCGCCTTCATTTCTTCCTTGGTCACGAAGCCATCCTTGTCGGCATCCATGGCCGTGAACTTGGCATCGGCATCGGGCTTTGTGCAGACGGCCTTGAATTCGGCCAGCGAAATCTTGCCATCCTTGTCGGCATCAGCCTTGGCGAAGAAGTCACCCTTCTTGCAGCCTGCCTTGCCCTTGCCTTCGCCAGCCATGACCACACCCGCCGCCAGCAACACTACTGTCGCACAAACCACCATCGATATAACCTTCTTCATGCCATCTCCTTGTTATTGTTATTTTCCCATTATCGGGACTTGAGTAATTAAACGAACGGACTATCCCGTTTATTGTAATCCAATACAACTTTTTTTCAGCCAACCGGACTGGACTTCGATGACGGAGCGGGCTTGGCGGCCCCCCCAGGCCATGCGCCAGGGTTTTACGCCCTGGACGACCTTGACCACCCGGTGAGCGCCATCGAGGAAGATCACGTCGATCGGGAACCGCATAAAGCAGGTATGGATTGAGCCACACCGGGGGATCAGCAGGCCGCGGCCCGACTCCAGCCCGGGCTTGCCCATGAGGCCGATGGCCCGCTTCCAGAACGTGTCCGCGGTCTCCAGCCGGGCTAACCACGGGAATTGGGCCTCGAGCGGGTTCATGGTGGCGTCAGGATTCGTAGCCTGTAATCGTCCGGCATGTACGCCGCCGGACGTGGGTGAGGCCCCAGCGGACCAATTGGAAGACCTGGGGCGGTGTGATTGCGATCACCCAGGCTCCCATCTTGTGCAGGCTGGTGTGATGTGCCTTGTGGACATGTTTGTGGTAGACGGCCAGTGAAAAGGCGCGGTCGGCGCGGAGGTAGCCGTACCACAGCATCGTGCCGGTGCCGTGGGCGTCATCCATGGAATCGTTCGACTTATCACAGGCTTCCGCCCCGTAAATCGGTTCCAGGGCCTTGGTCATTCGCGACCAGCCGTACATGACCTCAAATGCGGAATGCGTCCAGGTGAAGATCCGGGCGGTCCCGCACCGGTTGAGCACGAGCGGCTTGGCAATCATGTATAGCTCGCGCCCCTTGAGGCCCTCCAGGATCATCCCGACATGGGCAAAGTAGGTGTCCAGGTAGGGTTCCCGGTTGGCGGTCGCCCACAGCCGCCTGTTGATGACGCAGGCCCCGATGAACCCGATGGACCAGGCCTCGGCTTGGAAAAAATCCACCACGTTCTTCCTTGCATCCTGCGTCAGGGGCAATGATTGCTCGTGGAGGACCAGCGTCAGCGTCTCATCCACGGAGGCATAGTTCACATAGACGAAGGGTATTTCGTCGCCGGCTTTTTCAAGGACATTCAGCACGGTGGGTATGGCTTCGGGGACCATCCGGTCATCTTCGCCGATCATCCAGGCGTAGCGGCAGGTGCAAATATCGACTGATTTCAGGATGTTCCGGTCAATGCCGAGGTTCTTCGGGTTCCGGTCGTGCATGATGTGGGGGTAGAGGGCGCGAAGTCGGGCTATGACATCCACATTGGTGTCATCCGTTGAGTCGTCGGAGATGAAGAGCGGGATCGTTCGGCTGCCGATGGACCGGATGATGGACTCAACGCAGGCATAAAGCTGGTCGGGCCGCTTGTAGGTCGGGATGCAGATGCCGAGGAGATCAGGAGTATTGGAGTCCATGTGGGTTATCTCTTAGCGTAAGGAGGGCGTCCTTGCCAGCCCAGTTTTCGCAGGGTTCTGCCCCCCAGGGTGATGGCCGACCGCCACAGGGCGACAGGCAGGGGAAAGTGTCGCCACAGGAGGCGGAGGTAATCCGCTTCCAGGGCCAGGTCACGCTGGGTCGAACTGGCGCCGGTTTCATCATTGTAGCTGGCAATGGTTTCGGGGATGTATTGGAACCGGAATTCGGGGTCGCTGAAACAGCGCATGTTTACTTCCCAGTCGGCCTGGGTCCGGTATTTCAGGTTGAAGGGGTGCTTGAGCAGGGCCGGTCGGGGATAGAAAACGGCCTGCTGGCACAGGTTGGTCAGGGCGAGCTTCGCCGCGGAGAAGGGGCCGTCATAGGTCCGGCGCGCCTGCCGCCAGTAGGCGTTGCCGTAATAGACCGTGCGCTTGTCCTTCAGCAGGGGCAGGATGCTCGCAAGACCGGCGGTCAGGGTGTCGTCGCAGCCCAGGAAGAGGATCCAGTCGCCCTTGGCGCGGCGGACTCCCTTGTTCATCGCGTCATAGATGCCCTCATCCGGTTCACTGGCCCAGTAGGTGATGGCGTCGTCATAGCGCAGCAGCACAGTGGTCGTCCCATCGGTGGAGCCTCCGTCAATGACGATGTACTCCACGGCGGGGGTGTCGTGCGCGATGACGCTTTTGATGCAGGCCTCGAGGGGCCCGGCCCCATTGCGGACAACGGTGATGATGGAGAGGATCGGGGCCTCAGCCCCCGGCGAGAAGGTTTTCATAGAGTGAGAGGGTGCGTTGGGTGATGATGGCGGTGTCGAATTCACGCTCGATTTTTCCGCGTGAGGCGCTGCCGAACTGGTCGCGCAGGGTGTCGTCGTTAAGAATCCCCCGGAGCCCGGCGGCAAGGTCCGTACTGTCCGTCGGTCGGGCGAGGTACCCCGTCACGCCGTGTTCCACCAGCTGGGGAATCCCGCCGATGCCGAAGGCCGCCACCGGGGTGCCGCAGGCCATGGACTCCATGATCGAGTTGGGCAGGTTCTCCTGCAACGAGGGCAGGACGGTCACATCGGCGGCGGAGTAGGCCAGCCGCATGGAGTGTTCATCGGGTAGCACCCCGAGGAAACGGGTCGGGACCCCGGTGTTCACCGGGGTGGTGGGGGCGGGCTGTCCGACGACCAGGAGTTCAAGTTTGTCCTGCCAGCCGTCGGCGGCCAGTAACTGGAGCGCGGACTCGAGGTATTTGAAGCCCTTGTTGATGTCGTGGGTGGCATTCATGGCGGAGATCAGCACGAGTTTCCGGTCCTGTGGCAGGGCCAGGGCCGCGCGGGCTTCCTGCCGCGGGATGCCGCGGTACTGTCTGGAATCAATGCTGTTGGGGATCACCTCGATGTGTCGCTCCCCGAACAGGGAGCTGCTTCGGGCGCAATCGGCCAGCCACTGACTGGGCGCGATGATGGTGATTTTGGCCGCCTGCCAGGCGCGCTGCTTGCGTTCCCACGTCCAGCGGCTCAGGTCGTCCTCCTCGGTGGATCCCAACTGGGGACATTTTCCGCATTGTTTCTTGTAGAGGGGACAGCTACCGGGCACATGGCACCCGCCGGTGAACGCCCAGGAATCATGCAGGGTCCAGACGATCGGGGCGCGCACTTGCGAGGACAGGTTACCAATGTCGGCGATGGACATGAATCCCCGGCAGATCCAATGGAGGTGGATGAGGTCCGGGGCCATCGCCTTGATCTGGCGGTTGAGACGGGTCGGCAGCCACTCCGTTGCCCAGTGCGTTGTAGGCCGGCCCCGGTAAAGGAGCAGGGGCAGGATTTCCGCATAGGGCCGCAGTTTTCCCAACCCGCGCGCCAGTTCACAGTCGCGTTCCACGACGCTGGCATCCCCGCTGGTTTTGGTTTGAACCAGCATGCGCGAATCGGTCCCGAGCGACGCCAGGCCCTGGTGCAGGCGCCATGCCGCGCGCGCCGCGCCCCCCTCGATGTCAAAGGTGTTGAGATGAAGAACCTTCATGTGAGCTTTGCCTTGAGCGCCGCCAGCCTGATCAGCCACTGGTGCCGCGTCCGTCGGGCATCCAGGGAACTCAAAGGCGAATCAGAATACCGCCTGGCCGCCTCAAAGCCAAGCTTCGCGGTGTGGAGGCTGGCTCGGGCCCAGACGTCGCCTAGAAGGGATTCCAGGGCCGCCGGTGACAAGTGGTGCGCCTTCCGGTTGGCCTCGAGAAGGGCCGTCAGCCAGGCTTCAGCCTGGTCCAGGAGGGGTAGGGTCATGGTCAGGCGGCCCATCGCCAACTGACGATGGAATTGCAACTCATCGGGCGTCGGATCAATTCCCAACGGCAGCAGCTGGCCCCGGATAACCCGTACAGCCTGCTCATCCATCGTGGACCAGTCGGAACCCGTCAGGCTGCTCCCGTGCGCCCGGTAGTGGAGGAGAACCTCGGGCAGGTTGGCCATCGTGAAATGGCGCATCGCCCGCGTCCAGAGTTCAAAGTCCTCGGTGGGAAAGTAACTGCCATCGAAGCGTAATTGGTGCTGCTCCATCAGGTCGCGGCGGAACATGACCGTGGGATGCGCGAAGGGAGTGTCGATGAGGGTAAAGGCCCGGATGTCCGCGTGGAGCAGGGGCCGTTTGAGGACGGAGTTCATGGCTCCGAAATAGCGGATCCAACTGCCGCACAGGCCGATATCGGGGTTATTTTCGAGGAATCGGGCCTGGATTTCGAGCCGGCCGCGGAGGCTGATGTCATCGGCGTCCATCCGGGCGATATACCGGCCCCGGGCATGGTCGAGGCCTAGGTTCAGTGCGCCTGAGAGCTTCAGGCGTTCGCGGCTCCGGATGAACCGGATCCGCGGGTCCTTGCACCCCTGGACGATGGCGGCGGAGTCGTCGGTGGAGGCATCGTCCACAATCAGGAACTCGAAGTCATTCAGGCTCTGCCCCAGCATGCTGTCCATGGCCTCTTTCAGGTAGGCGGCTCCGTTATGGACGGGCATCAGGATGGTGATGAGGGGAGTGGGCATGGGGGGAGTTATCAGGGTTCAGGGTTCAGGGTTTGAGGGGTGGAAGAAGGGCAGAGTTTATGAAAGAGGATGGCATGGCGGGCTTGCCAGGTTTTGACGTCGAGGAGGGCGACGGCGCGCTGGCGGGCGGCGGCGGACATGGCGGAGTGGTGCGCCAGGACGGTCCCCAGGGCGGTGGCCAGGTCGTCGGGTTGCGGGGGATGATCCTGATCCCAGTCGCGGGGGGCAGGGACCCCGACGCCGGCATCGGGACCGACAAGTTCAGGAACGCCGCCTGAGGCTGAGTAAACGACGGGTAGCCCGCAGGCCATGGCCTCGACTACCAGCCGGGGGCAGGGGTCGTTATACTTGGGATGCAGCAGGATGTGGGCTTCCCGCATCAGGGCGGGGGCATCGGCCTGCGTATAGGTCCCGCGCCAGTCAATGGCGTCATTGACTCCCGCCTGAATGGCTGTCTCGCGGATTTCCTGCCGGCAGGCATTTTCGTCGGGTCCCCAGCAATAGCGGCCGGCGACGATCATGCGGGCGGCGGGATGCTGTTTCCTCAGTCCTGCCAGGGCGAGCAGGGCGGTCTCCAGCCGGTAGCGAAAAAGGTGACTGCCTGAGACCAGGATCTGTCTCTTATACACATCTCCGAGCCCACGAGACAGGCAGAAATC
>CAZMSS010000078.1:0-11237 GCA_964568965.1 uncultured Verrucomicrobiota bacterium
ATGATTTTTGAGGCGCTCAAGCGAAACGGCGGAAACCGGACCCTGGCCGCTGAACGACTGGGCATCAGCCGCCGTACGCTCCAGCGAAAGCTCAAGGAGTACCGGCAGTCAGAAGTAACTGACAAGCCCTCCCCTCCAGCCTGACATTCTCCGCGCATAAGTCTTGAAAGATAACTTAGGTAGCACCACAAAACACAATATTTGGCGTGTTGTGCAACACAGCAACGATTCTGCGCTCCGGAGAGAATATGGCGCCAGGCTATTTGTTTCTCCTGAACGAAAGAGCTTCACGATTGAATCCTTCAGGCAAATCCCTATAGTTACCACTTCGTTGCGCACAAGCGCGGCAGGAACAGGTGACTATGAACGAGAAATACCCTTTTGAGACAATTGAACCGAAGTGGCAGAAGTACTGGGCGGATCAGGGCGTGTTCAAGGTCGACACGTCCATCCACCAGAAGAAATACTACTGCCTGACCATGTTCCCCTATCCCTCCGGAACGATGCACGTGGGGCATGGACGCAATTACATCATCGGTGATGCCGTCACCCGCTATAAGATGGCACGCGGTTTCCGCGTCCTCTCCCCCATGGGCTGGGATGCCTTCGGGTTGCCGGCCGAAAACGCCGCCAAGCAGCGTGGCGTTCACCCCAAGGAGTGGACCTACTCCAACATCAAGCAGATGAAGCGCCAGCTCCAGTCATGGGGCATTGCCTATGACTGGGATCGCGAGATCGCCACCTGCCACCCCGATTACTACAAGTGGACCCAGTGGGTCTTCCTGAAGCTCCACGAGCGCGGCCTCGCCTTCCAGAAGAACGCGCCCGTCAACTGGTGCGACTTCTGCACCACGCTGGCCAACGAGGAAGTGCTTGCCGACGGCACCTGCGAGCGCTGCGGCCGCAAGGTGGTCAAGAAGGACCTGACCCAGTGGTTCTTCAAGATTACCGAGTATGCGGGGAAACTGCTCGACGACCTCTCCCTCCTGGACAAGTGGCCGGAGAAGGTCCGCGCCATGCAGGGCAACTGGATCGGACGCTCCACCGGCGCCCGGGTCGAATTCACCATCGCCGAAACTGGCGACCCCTGCCCCGTTTTCACCACCCGGCCCGACACCATCTACGGCGTCACCTTCATGGCGCTCGCCCCGGAGCATCCGCTGGTCGAGAAGCTGCTGAAGGACAACCCGCGCGCTGCGGAAATCCGGGCCTTCGTTGAGAAGGAGAAGATGGTCTCGGCGGCGGAACGCACCGATGAAGCCACAAAAAAAGAAGGGGTGTTCACCGGCTTCCATGTCCGCAATCCCTACAACAACGAACTGGCCCCGCTCTGGATCACCAATTACGTGCTTATGGAATATGGAACCGGCGCCGTCATGGCCGTCCCGGCCCACGACCAGCGCGACTTCGAATTCGCCATGACCTACAACCTTCCCGTCAAGGTGGTCATCCAGAATCCCGAACTTTCCCTCGACGGTTCCGCCATGGAAAAGGCCTATGAGGATGACGGCATCATGGCCGATTCGGCCCCGTTCAACGGGCGGAAGAACCGTGACGCCATGACCGATATCATCCAGCTGGCTAAGGACAAGGGATTCGGCGACTTCACCACCCATTTCCGCATCCGGGACTGGCTGATCAGCCGCCAGCGCTACTGGGGCTCCCCGATCCCCATCATCCACTGCCCCGATTGCGGTGCCGTGCCGGTTCCTGAAAAGGACCTTCCCGTGCTGCTGCCCGACGATGTGGACTTCAAGGCCGAACGCGGCAACCCCCTGGCCGCCCACGAGGGATTCATCCGGACAACCTGCCCGAAATGCGGCAAATCGGCCCGGCGGGAAACCGACACCCTCGCCCAGTGGCTCTGCTCCTGCTGGTACTATTTGCGGTATGTCAACCCGCGCAGCACTTCGGAGGCTTACAACAAGAAAGACGTTGATTACTGGTTGCCGGTGGACCAGTACATCGGCGGTATCGAGCATGCCGTCCTCCACCTCCTCTACTCACGTTTCATCCTCAAGGTTCTGCATGACGCCGGCACCTGCTCCTTCCGTGAGCCCTTCAACGCCCTGTTTACCCAGGGAATGATCTGCAAACGGAGTGAAAAGGACGGCCAGCTTTATAAGATGTCAAAGTCCAAGGGGAACGTGGTCTCCCCCGACGAACTGATCCGCGAATACGGGGCCGACACAGTCCGCCTCTATACCCTCTTCATCGGCCCGCCTGAGAAGGATGCTGAGTGGAATGATGCCGCCGTGGAAGGCTCCTTCCGGTTCCTCCGCCGCATCTGGCGTCGCATCTACGAAACACGGGGGCTGCTTCTCGAATCCAAGGAGCTGAAGACAGACCTGGCGAAAATGGAACCCCCGGAACGGGACCTGTTCCGCAAACTGCACGAAAGCATCGCCAAGATCACGCACGATCTGGAAGGCGCCTTCCAGTTCAATACCGCCATTGCACAAATCATGGAGCTGATGAACGCCGTCGAGCTCCTGAAGATTGATGCCGGCAGCAGCGAGCAGTGCAAGGCCGTTTACAGGGAAACCATGGAAACGCTGGTGATCCTGATTTCACCTTTCGCCCCGCATGTCGCCGAGGAACTCTGGGGCGAACTGGGACATCCACCCAGTATCCTGACCGCACCCTGGCCGATGGTGAATGAAAAAGCCCTGGCGCGGGATGAGGTGGAGATTGTGGTTCAACTGAACGGCAAGATCAAGGGCCGGGAAGTCATCCCGACCAGCCTTTCCCCCAAAGCGGTCGAGACTCATGTGCTGGCACAGGAAACCGTCAAAAAACTGCTTGTGGGACTCACGGTCCGCAAAGTGGTCGTTGTGCCCGGCAAACTCGTCAATATCGTGGCGACTCCATGAACCGCTGGCTCACAGGCCTGGGCGAACTCGGACATTCGCTTTTCGCGCTGACACCGGGCGAACGCAAGGCGCTCTGCCTGGTTCTGGCACTCGCTCTTCTGGGACTCAGCGTTAAAGCCTGGCATGCTCGAAACAGCCCTCACCAACCAGCAACACAACAACTGAGCTCCCCCCCATGAACCTATACCTCATGCGTCATGCCCATGCCTTGGATGTCGGGGAAAAGGGAATCAGAACCGACAGGAACCGTCCACTTTCCCCCAAAGGGATCGAGATCACCCACGAGGTGGCAACGGCCTTGAAAACGATCGGGGTGCATCTGGATTGCGTGACCACAAGCCCCTATCCGCGCGCGCTCCAGACAGCCGAAATAGTGGCACATGAACTGGGCGCAGTCCCCGTCGATAAATGTCCCATGATGGAACCGGGCGCTTCGCCCGCCGAAGTGGTTCAGTGGTTGCGCGGGAACAAACTCGACTCCATCATGCTGGTCGGACACATGCCTGATCTGGCGGAGATTGCATCCCTCCTGATCTGCGGTTATCCGACAGCCGGATTAATGTTCAAGAAGGCGGCTGTGTGCCGCATCACCTTCGACGCCGTACCGGCCTCCGGAACCGGCACCCTTGAATGGTTGCTACCACCCTCCCTGATCGCCAGGCTGGATTAAGCATCATCAGAAGCGAAACGATACACCGACCGAGATGACGGGATAATACTTATACGCGTTCGCATCATCCTGGATGTCGGCAACCTCTTTTGCAAGCGCCTCATCCACATAAGGTTGCAGCGCGGGATTGGAGGCGGTGGCTTGGGCAGAGCCCTTGGGCGAACCCTGGAACATAACCCCGAAGTCACAGGAGAAATGCCAGCGCCCATCGGCACCGACCGCATTCCCGTATCCGATACCTGCATAAGGAGCCATCTCGCTGAAGGTCACCTGCCCGCTCAAGTCATCCAGATAATATTCCTGACCATCCAACGTGACGGTCTTTGTAAGATCGGCCTTCATCTTAAACTTGTTCTTGTTGATCAAAGCACCGCCGCTGATCCTGAATCCGCCGGCAAAGGGGTGGATGTCCACCAGTCCGCCATAGGATCGCCACTCCAGATCGGTCTTTATCGTCCCTTCGTCCTGCTCTAACGAGGGCCCGGCGTTCAGGGTATTGAACCCAAGCCGAAAACCCAGGTAATCACCAGCCCCGATGGTGGCGTCGAGTCCTGCTCCCAGCGTGCCGGCCTTGACGGTCAAACCCAGTCCCCCAGCGGAGCCCGCAGACACTTCAGGCTGAGTTGCCGCCCGCACCATCACAGGCGACATGATCGCCAATCCAACCAGAACAAACAGTCTTGCGATCATTCTTTTTTTCATTCCACAATATCTCCCCAGGGTTATTTCTTGCGGAACATAGCAGGACACTTTCGGCAGGGCAAGCCATGGTGACGCTCAGGCGGAAAATACGTCCAGGCAGCGTCAGCACGTTGGAGTATCGTTCAGGCATTTTACCACCACGGCTGTGATGTCGTCCTGAATCTTGCCGGATCCACTAAAGCGCCGAACTGCATCGAACAAGGATCCGATAATCTCGGCAGAGGGGCGACAACGCTCCCGGCTCACAATATCAACCGCACGGGCCATCCCGAACTCTTCTCCGGACGGTGACGTTGCCTCCAATACCCCATCGGTGAGAAGCAGAACCAGATCGCCTTTCCCCAGCGACACCTCGGCAGAGACAAGTCGTTGTGTCTCCGCATCAACACCTACCGCCGGTGCCAGCGCGCTCAGCTCATTCCGAACACTCCCGTCGGGGGCGATCAAATAGCCCGCTGGATGGCCGGCATTGATATACGAAAATCCACCCGACGAAATAATGAGTTTGGCAAAGATCAGCGAGATGAAGCGGTCCGTGCCGAGATCTTCAACCAAAAGATGCCGGGCCTGGCCCATGATATCCTCGAGGCTCCGGTTTGAGAGCACCAAAGCCCTCAAATAGGCACGGACATCGGTCATCAGAAGCGCAGGCCCGAGACCGTGACCGGTCACATCCCCGACAACGACAAAGATCTCCCCGCGCGGTCCTGCAATAAAGTCGAAGTAATCACCGCCGGTCTCATCAGCGGGGCAGGACGCACCCGCGATATCATATCCGGCAGTGGCGGGAGACGTCGCCGGAAAGAGCTGCTGCTGCACCTCGCGGGCGATCCGGAATTCTTCCTCCCGGGCCAGCAGGTCGCGTTCCGCCGCGCGGCGGGCCCGGCGGACTTCAGCATCCATAAGCTCCCGGTCAACCGCCGCCACCAGACGGGCAAGGCTCCCCTTCATCAGATAATCCTGGGCGCCGGCCTTCATGGCTGCCACGGCAACTTCCTCACCGATGCTGCCGGACACGATTAGAAAAGGAATATCAGCATTAACCGCCCTGACCATTTCAAGCGCCACCGTGGAACTGAAACCCGGCATGTTATGGTCGGAGAAAACAATATCCCAGGACTGCTGATTAAGCGCATCGGCGAGGTCAATCGCAGTGTCTACCCGTCGATATTGAGGATCATATCCCCCATGACGCAAATGCCCCAACAGCATCAGAGCATCGATTTCAGAATCCTCAATGATCAGGACTTTGAGCGGTTTTTCCATGGCGGCACTCCAGCGGCTCACCAATTCAATTGTCCCCATCCGCCGGCTTCAATATCCCCATTTCAATCTTCCGGGCTTCAAGGCAATCCTTCGCACAGGAAAAAGCCTGCTCCATCTGGTCAAGAAGCGAGGGCAGCAGGTCGACCTTTCCTGCACGACCGGCAGTTTCAACGCTTTGGGCAAGATCCACAATGTATGTTGCGCCGAGATTGCGCCCGCTAGAGCGCAGGGAATGCCCCATTCGGATAACCGGCTCAAGATCCCCCTTGGCGAGGCCAACCCTCGCTTCTGCAATTACCTTCGGGGCATAGGCCAGAAATAGATCGATCATCTGGACAACAAAACTACCCCCACCTAGTTCTTGAAGAGTGGAAATAGCCTTTTGGTCTATGGCGTTTGTTTCCATATGAAACTCACTATCTGGATATAACTCCCGGCTTGCCTTCCCTGTCAAGCAGAATGGACCATTGCGATGTCGTGCTCCACCCGGTCGAGCCAGGCGTAGAACTGGGCCAAGTCAATCGGCTTGATAAAATACCGCGTCCCGTATTTGGCCATGCGGATCAGGTCTGCCTCCTTCATCCCTTTACCGGATATGAGGGCGACATGGCGACACCGGCATCCTTTCTTGATCACACCCTCCAGCAAATCAGCTCCATTGATTGCCGGCATATCCAAATCGGAAATGATAAGATCCGGACAGTCCGGAAACATGTTGCAGGGGCACGCTTTTAACTGGGAAACAGGGAAATCAACCGGACTTGAATACGTCAGGACTTCAAAGCCCCGGCGCATCAACAGGAGTCTGATGCAAGACAATACAACTGGCTCATCATCAATCACAACGGCTTTAAGAGATCGTGCATTGGTCATAACATCAGGCCCTTCGCTCTTTTCTTCAATACCCGGCAAGGAACGCATAGTGCGGCCACATACTAGAGGACCCGCCTGCAAATGAGTATCGGAAAAACCCTGAATCAACTGTCAGGGTTTCCCTGATAAAAGGCTTTTCGATAGGCATTCCCTTCGCTGGAATACTATTGACTTCACCCTGTTGCTCCCCTACTTTTGTGACTCATTATTGCGTGCAGCCGTCATCCATGAATCACAACAAGAATATCGGCAGGAAAATCACAGAAGCCCGAGGCCAGACCCGTCCACGTCTGTCCAGGCAGGCATTGGCGGACCGCCTCAAGGCCGCCGGCCTTGATGTGGACTCAGCGGGCATTTCCGAAATCGAAGCCGGGAACCGTTCCCTGAATTACTATCAGGTATCGCTTATTGCCGCCGTCCTGGAAACCACGCCCACACAACTTCTTTCCTGATACCCGGACCTCAAATTTCCCGGGCTGGTGCAATGGGCGAATTGACATGTTCGGGCGAATTTTTATTGTCGCCAGAAATCGTTGTGCATGTAGACTGGAATAATGAATAGCAAAATCCTGCTAGGCTTCGGAGTGTTGGCATCGCTGGCAATCTCCATCCATGCGGCGGACTTGACCATCGATGGGTTTTCCGGCGGGGAACTCTCCTTTCAGGATGTCCACGCCAGCGGCAGCTACACCATCGAGTGGAGCTCATCGCTGAGCCAGACGAACTGGAGCTCTGACTGGAATCTGTTATCGCAGATTGCGGCAACAGGCGGAACAATCCGGGTCCGGGTCCCCACATTTTTCCGGGTCCGCCATAATCCCGAAACCCCTGCGGTCGCCCCCGTCATGACAAAGTCGACCCCCACACAAGCAGCTGCGGCGCGCGCCCCATCAGTTGCTGCACCGCCCCCTGCACCAGCAAGTACCGCTGTCGAGCCTGCTCCGGCAGCACCCTCCATCATCATCGCCGCGTCTACCCCGCCTGGCAGCACAACGCTCCATGATTCCGGTTTCGGCGGAGGATTAGGCACCCCATCCGACCCCTATCGGCTCACCAATGCGGACCAGCTCCAGCGGATCGGAAACTCGCTTTCCAGCCACTATGTACTGGTCAATGATATCGATGTCTCTGAGACAGCCGGATGGGATGGCGGCAAGGGGTTCCGCCCCATTGGTAACAATGAAACCCCGTTCTCCGGCGTGTTCAACGGAAACGGGCACAGGATTACGGGGCTGCGAATCGCGCGTTTTGGTGTCGTCACATCGGATATCGCCTTTTTTGGAGCCACAAGCGCCAACGCCCTGATCGTGAATGTCCGCATCCAGGACGCCGTGGTGGCAGGGTGTGACTTCGTCGGGATACTCGTTGGCAGGAATTCCGGCACAATCACGAACTGCCATGTGGCGGGCGTCGTATCGGGCAGCGGCACTTTTGGCGGCTTGGTGGGATGCAATTCGCAGGGAGGACAGATCGCGCGGTGTTCTGCAACAATAGGGGTCCGTCCCCTGTGGGTTGGCAACCATCTCGGCGGATTGGCCGGCGGGAATCAGGGGATAATCCGGGATTGCTTCGCTGTTGGCGCCGTCACAGGTCAGGAGGATCCCGCAGGCCTGGTGGGCGTCAACAACGGCGGCACCATTGAACGGTGCTATGCCTTCACAGAAGTGGAGAGCTCTTTTTCGGGATATAGCGAGAATTACCATCGCGGGGCGGGAGGTCTAGTGGCCCTCTCCCAAGGAGGCGGTGTAATCCGCGATTGTTTTGCCGCCGGAATAGTGAAGGGCCCGGCGAATTTGCCGAAAGGGTCCCTGGTGGGGGTTCTTGACACCAAAGCCATGGTCTGCAATTCCTTTACCGTCGTCTCCGGCGCGGACTCATGCGAGAGTATTGGAAAGATTTTCGGGGACGCGGGACCCGTTCAATGCAACCCCGTCGCGGCAATCACGGCCTCACTTTTCACGCAGGAAAATTCCCCGCTGAAAAACTGGGACTTCAAGAACACCTGGACCCTGAACTCCGGCAGCTCATCCTCTGCCTATCCCCAACTCCAATAGACATTCAGGGACAATCTTTGGCCAGGAATAATCAGAAAGGAACTGATACATGGACGAGCATACTCATAACATGAAGAGTGTCCTGTCTCTTGGCGGAGACTGGAAGATCGGTTCAGCTGATGGAAAATATCATACGCATGTCACCGTCCCCGGAACCTTGTTTCAGGCACTGGAACGTGACGGCGAGTTCGGCCCGCACGGACTCAACTGGAAGGAGGAAAACCACAAGGCGATGGATATTGCCCGCCGGACATTCACCTTCTCCCGCGAGTTCAAGGTCGATGAAGCAATGTTCCAGAACGCCGGACGCAGGATAATGCTTGAGTGCGATGGTTTGGATACGCTTGCCACAATAACCTTGAACGGGAGGGAAATCGGCAGCACGGACAACATGCATCGCACCTGGGTCTTCGATGTTACACGGGACCTCCGACATGGCGCCAACCAGATTTCGATCAGGTTTGAAGATTCGATAGCATACGTTGAGGCAGCCCGGAAGCGCATGGTTCTCAAGCGCAATATTGGTTTCGGACATATACGCAAGAGCAACTGCAGCTATGGCTGGGATTGGGGGCCGGCGGTTCCCGATGTGGGGATATGGCGTCCGATCCGCCTCGTGGCGTATGATGGTGCGAAGATTGACGATATCCAGATCCGTCAGCGTCACAGCAAGCCGGTCGGGAAAAAAGCTGCACTCTCAATCAGAACCACGATCAAGAGCTGGACAAAAGAGACCCGTCGGCTGAGATACACTCTTACCGCACCCGATGGGAAGTCGGCGGGATCGGCGGAAGCCAGGCCAGGCATGGAAGCGGTGCTCCCTGTAGCGCACCCTCAATTGTGGTGGCCTCGCAACCTAGGCAATCAGCCGCTATATACTCTCAAGGTCGAGCTTTGTATGGGTGATCGGGTGCTCGAGACCAGCGTCCGCAAAATCGGATTCCGCACTATTGCCATTGATCGCTCCAAGCTCAAGATCGGCGGCGAGAGGTTTGCCTTCGTGGTCAATGGTGTTTCCTTCTTTGCCATGGGGGCTGACTACATCCCCGAAGACACCATGCTCGCCCGTGTGACACCCGCAGGCACCCGGGTGCTCCTCGAAGACTGCATCCGTGCCAACTTTAACATGATCCGTGTATGGGGCGGTGGTGTCTGGCCATCTGAAAACTTTTATGAAAACTGTGACGAGCTCGGACTGGTGATCTGGCAGGACTTCATGTTTGGCGCTGTCTCCGATATGGAGAACAAGGCCTTCGTTGCCAACTTCACAGAAGAAATCCGCGAGAATCTTCGTCGTATCCGCCATCACGCCTCAATCGGGTTGCTGTGCGGCAACAACGAACTCGAATGGCATTTTCCGAAAAACAATCCTACAGGCGAGAAGGAATACATTCTTCAATTTGAGAAAGTCATCGCCGAACTTGTAGCTGACGAGGCCCCGGACGCATTCTACTGGCCCAGCTCGCCCTCGAGTGGTGGCAGTTTCGATTTGCCCAACGACTTCATCAGGGGCGATCAGCATGACTGGTCGGTATGGCACGGCAATCAGCCATTTACCGCGTATCGCAAGAACCTGCATCGTTTTGCTAGCGAATTCGGCGTGGAGGCTTTTCCAAATCTGAAAACCGTGGAGTCTTTCACGGAACCCGCGGACCGCAACATTTTCTCCCCTGTGATGGACGATCACCAGCGCAGTGGCGACGGCAATGGCATGATATTCAGCTATCTGTCCCAGTATTACAGGTTCCCGCGTGATTTCGGATCCCTGCTGATGCTCTCGCAGTTCTCCCAGGCCGAGGCGATACGGTACGGAGTTGAACACTGGCGACGCAACCGTCCAGTGTGCATGGGCGCAATATACTGGCAGCTCAACGACGTCTGGCCAGTGGCCTCATGGGCGAGCATTGACTGGCCTGGTCGCTGGAAAGCTCTCCACTATGCCGCGCGGCGTTTCTTCAATCCAGTACTGCTGTCGTGCGAGGAAGACAACTCAAAACGCACTGCAGTGCTCCATCTGAGCAACGAACGGCGCGAGGCACTTGCCGGAACGGTATGCTGGCAGCTCATCAACTTGCACGGTACCGTGATTCGCAAAGGATCGGTGGACTGCGCCCTGAAAGCCATGGCGACAAAGAAAATAGTATCCCTGAATTTCGAGAAGGAGCTTGCCGGTAACACCAACCGCGAGCACATGCTTTGTTACCAGTTTAAGGGAATAGATAAGAAATGGAATCACTCCGCCACCACCAGCTTCACCCCTTTCAAGTGGTTGAATTTGCCTGAAACCAAACTTTCCCGGACTGTAGGCGGTGCTGACGGACGCACATGGATTGACGTTACGGCCAGTGCATTTGCAAAGTTTGTCTGGCTCGAACTCAAGTCCCATGACGCCATCTTCAGTGACAATGCATTCGACCTGCTACCCGGAGAAACAAGGCGGGTTTGGATTGAACGAGGGGAGAGCAATCCTGATGTGATCCAAAGGGAACTGAAACTCTCATCATTGAGGGACACATTCTAAGTCATGTTGCCCCTGCGGTTGAATGCCCCTCAACGCCCAGTTCTTTCCTGCTTTGGGAAAAATATGGGAGTTTGCCAACGATTGGCGGGTAGTTCTTTTCCGAATTGTTATTCCACCATCCCAGATTTGGGATGGTGGGCGATAGAGGACTCGAACCTCCGACCCCCACCATGTCAAGGTGATGCTCTAACCAACTGAGCTAATCGCCCGGAAAGAGTGGAAACTATAGGGATCAGGCCGGAGGCTGTCAACTTCGAAAGGCCTCTTATCCTTCAGCT
>CAZMSS010000079.1:0-9917 GCA_964568965.1 uncultured Verrucomicrobiota bacterium
CTCCCCGACGTGCCCCCGGAAAATGTTGCCGCCCCCGACCACGATGGCAATCTCCACACCCATTTTCCGGACCGCCTTGATCTGGCGGGCAAATCCGACCAGAACTTCAGGATCGATGCTCAATCCGCTTTTTTTGCTCTGCAGAACTTCGCCGCTGAGCTTCAGGAGGACGCGCTTGAACTTACTTTTCGGGACTGTCTTCCGCGGCATAATGGTTACCCCTGTTTAGAAATCATGACTGGCTTGAAAGAAATCGGCCAAACGATACCCCAACGGGGCAGGACTGTAAATGAGAAACGGTCTTCCGGGATACCGGTGTGAGGTGGCGCGCCCACGGGGAGTCGAACCCCGCTTCCCAGGATGAAAACCTGGTGTCCTAACCGATAGACGATGGGCGCTTCGGCAAGAAGAAGGGCGGGACTATATCACACTTTTCCCCGGGTGCAATCATAATCACCTACCACGGCAGGGCATAACAGCGATCCAGGGGAAAGGCGTTCTCAACATGCCGGATCAGCGGATTCCCGGCTTCCCGGTTTCCAATAACCTCGACAACATCGAACCTGAAGTTAACCGGTTTTTTCAGGCGTTGCAGATACCGTACCGCCGCACGGGACATGACGTGGCGCTTCTTGCGGTCCACGGCACTGAGCGGACGCCCGTATGATTCCGTTTTGCGCGTCTTGACTTCGACGAAAACCAGAATCTCCCCGTCCCGCGCCACCAGATCAACCTCATCTCTTATCGTTACCCGGAAACGCCGGCTGAGAATCCGGTATCCTTTTGCCGCCAGAAACTGTTCCGCCTCCCGTTCCCCCCAAAGCCCGGTCACGAGATGAAATGGCAGGGATAGCCTCATGCCCCTTCCCCCCCGGTTCGCAATCGCATGGCCTCCTGAACGGGCCGAAAGGACCGGCGATGAGCCGGGCAGGGACCTAGCCTCAGGAGCGCCTCCATGTGGATTTGAGTTCCATACCCCTTGTGACGGGCAAACTCATACCCTGGGTACTGGCTGTCCAATTCCAGCATCATCCGGTCACGAGACACCTTGGCGACAATGCTCGCCGCCGCAATGCTGAGTGATCGGCCATCCCCTCTTACAATGGCCTGCGAGCGGCAGGGAAGCCCCGGCACGGGCAGTCCATCCACCAGGGCGAAATCAGGCAAGAGCGACAGGGCGTTAAGGGCACGCGCCATGGCCAGGTGAGTGGCGCGAAGAATATTGAGGCTGTCGATCTCAGACACGTCGGAGACGCCGATGCCAATAGCACAGGGACAGGATCCCGTCAAAAGGGCATAACTGTCTTCACGCTGGGACGGGGAAAGACTCTTGGAATCGTTGATGAACTGAAGGCAACCATACTGTTCGGCCTCCAGGAAGGCGCGGTCAAAGACCAGCGCCGCCGCCACCACCGGACCGGCAAGGGGGCCTCGTCCGGCTTCATCGACCCCTGCCAGGCGAACCGCGCCATTTTCCCAGGCCTGACGCTCAAATTGAAGCAAGGGAATCCCTTAGGCTTCGGCTTTGTTCTTCTCACGCAGCTTGGCGCTTTTACCAACACGGTCGCGCAGGAAATAGAGTTTTGCGCGGCGATTCTGGCCGGAACTCTCCACCTCAAGGCTCGCCAGATTGGGCGAATTAACCGGGAAGATACGCTCGACACCGACGCCATGCGAAATGCGGCGGACGGTGAATGTCTCCGTCGCAGCATGCCCGTCACGGGCAATCACCGTTCCGGTAAAGGCCTGGATACGCTCCTTGCCGCCTTCGCGGATTTTAACCTGCAGTTTCACGGTATCGCCAACACAAAAAGCCGGAAAGGCCTCTTTGCGAAGGTTCTCTTTATGAATCATGGCCAATGCTTTAGCAATCATAGTTCCCTCATCCTCAACAAGTCTGGTCTTCTTTCCCTCGTCCGGCGCTCCGACTGTTCCTTACGCCACCGGGCTATTTCCTCATGGTCCCCTGACACCAGGACCCCGGGGACTTCCAGCCCCCGAAACTCCCTCGGCCGCGTGTATTGCGGGTACTCCAACGTCCCATCCGTAAAAGACTCTTCACGGATGGTGTCTTCGTTCCCCAACACCCCGGGCACCAACCGGACCACCGCGTCGATCACTACTGCCGCCGGCAGCACCCCGTTCGTCAGAACGTAGTCACCGATCGAAATCTCATCGGTGGCGAGATGCGTCCGCACCCGCTCATCCACTCCCTCATAATGCCCGCATACAAAGATCAAATGTCCGGCTTTCGCAAGCCCGACGGCCTCCGCCTGTTCGAACCGGCGTCCCTGGGGCGTCATCAGGATCACCCGCGCCCCTGGCGTCCGAACCGATTCCACCGCCTCAAAAAGCGGCTCAGGCTTCATCACCATCCCCGGCCCCCCTCCAAACGGACGATCATCCGTTGTCTGGTGCCGGTCCGTGGTGAACCGCCTCAAATCCACCGTATTAAACACCACCGCACCCTTGTGCGCCGCCCGCTTGAGGATGCTCTCCTCCAGGAACCCGCTCAGCATCCCCGGAAATATGGTGATGACATCAATCCTCAGCGGCGCATCCATGGCGTTATTCCGCCAGTTCCAGAACCGTCCGGCATCCCTTCTGGGCCGCATAGTTGCTGACCAGCGCCCGAAGCGCGGCAATCGTCTTGCCACTGCGCCCGATCAACCGGCCAACATCCTTGGGATGACAGCGCAATTCCAGGATCGTCGTCTGCTTGCCCACGATTTCCGTCACCACGACCGCATCGGGGTGTTCGGCCATCGCCCGGGCAATGAACGTCACAAAGTCCTTCATGCGTTCGCTTTAGCTGCAGCCCGGTTTTTCTTGATCAGGCTCTTCACCGTATCGCTGACCAAGGCACCCTTGCTGATCCAATGATCAATACGCTCCATCTTCAAGCCGAAATTAAGCCCTTGTTTCTTGGGATCATACCACCCCAGGACTTCCAGGTTCTTCCCATCACGGGGAAAACGGCTGTCGGTGGCCACCACGCGGTAGCTGATATCCTTGTTTGCGCCCGTCCGGGTCATTCTGATTTTTACTGCCATTCAATGCCTCCCTCAAACAAAACAACGGCCCGAAATCCCAAAGGGGATCCGGCGCCAAGACTCAAAAAGCGCGGAACTATGTCACATTCTCACCGGGGACGCAACCTCTTTTGCATGCCCCCCATTCGTTTCGCCATTTGGCGGGCCTGATCAAACTGTCGCAGCAGTTCATTGACATCCTGCACCTGGGTCCCGCTTCCCGCCGCAATCCGCCGTTTCCGACTGGCATTCAGGACCTCGGGGCGACGTCGCTCCCCGTGGGTCATGCTTTGAATAATCGCCTCGGCACGCTTGGTCGACTTGGCGAAATCCTGCCCTTTTCCCGCCTCGCGGAGCTTGGCCTTGACCTGCCCTCCCATCGGGAGCATTTCCAGAAGATTTTCCATGGATCCCATTTTCCGCAGTTGCCCGAGTTGCCCGAGGAAATCCTCCAGATCGAGACGGTTCTTGCGCAACTTCTTTTCCATGTCGGCCACCTGGGATAGGTCAACCGATTCCTGCGCCTTTTCCACCAGGCTGATAATATCGCCCATCCCGAGAATCCGGGAGGCCATCCGCTCGGGATAAAACGGTTCCAGTTCAGCGATTTTTTCGCCCACGCCCGTGTACAGGATCGGGCAGCCGGTCACCGCCTGGATGGACAACGCCGCGCCGCCACGGGCATCCCCGTCGAGCTTGGTCAGGATCAATCCCCGAAGGTCCAACGCCTTGTGGAACACTTGCGCAACATGCACCGACTCCTGCCCGATGGCGGCATCCACCACCAGGACGGTGTTCCGGCACTTGACGATCTCCCTCAGGTCCTTCAGCTCCTGAACCAGCTCTTCATCGATCTGGAATCGGCCGCCGGTATCAAATAACACCACATCCCGCCCGGTGGCCTCGGCCCTGTCCAAGGCGCGACGTCCCAGCGCGGGAACCGTTTCCCCCTTTTCGGGCGCAAGCATATCGACCCCAACCTGCCTGGCGAGAACACCCAATTGATCGACGGCGGCGGGACGACGGATATCAGCCCCCACAAGCAGCACATTTTTCCCGTCTTTTTTCCAGAGTGATGCCAGCTTGGCCGCAGTGGTCGTCTTCCCGGAACCATGCAGGCCGACCAACATAACCGGTGCAGGAAGCGGATTAAGCTCCAGCCGGCGATTCTTTACCCCCCCCAGCAGCGTCACGAGTTCATCATGCACCCGCTTGACGACCTGCTGTCCGGGCGTAATGCTGTGAAGCACTTCCTCGCCGATGCACTGCTCACTGACGCGGGCCACAAAATCCCGGGCCACCTCGTAATTGACATCCGCTTCCAGAAGGGCCATCCGGACTTCCCTCATGGCGTCACGGATATTGGGCTCCGAAAGCCGCCCGTAGCCGCGCAGCTTCTTGAACACCGACTCCAGCGAATTCGTCAACGCATCAAACACCGTGCACCTAGGCCTTCGTCTTGCCGGCAGCAATACTGAAGACCAGGCCGCCATCACCCTTGATCACGTTCACTTTCCCGGCATCGCGGAAATCCCCTCTGAGGATTTCCTCCGCCATGGGGTCTTCCAGATACCGTTGCACCGCCCTGCGCAGGGGCCGCGCGCCCATCGCCGGGTCAAATCCCTTGTCCAACAGGAACTCCTGCGCCTCGGGCGTCAACGTCAATTGAATCCCCCTGGTCTCAAGGCGGCTTTTCACCTTGCGGACTTCCAGCTCCAGGATCCGGACCATTTCCGGCCTCTCAAACTGGCGGAACACGACGATCTCGTCAATCCGGTTCAGGAATTCCGGCTTGAACATCCGCTTGACCTCTTCCAGCATCCGGCTCTTGAGGGTACCGTAATCCATCGCCGCACCTGATTCCGTAAACCCGAGTCCCCCCTTCCGGATGAAGTCGGACCCCAGATTGGTGGTCAGGATGATGACGGTATTCCGGAAATCGACGTGCCGCCCGGCACTGTCGGTCAGGCGCCCCTCCTCCATGATCTGGAGCAGCATGTGCATAACGTCAGGATGCGCTTTCTCGATCTCATCGAACAGCACCACTGAATAGGGGTGGCGGCGCACCTTCTCGGTCAGCTGCCCGCCCTCCTCATATCCCACATACCCCGGCGGCGACCCGACCAGGCGCGAGACGGTGAACTTCTCCATGTACTCGGACATGTCGAGCTGTATGAGGGAGCTGGCATCATCGAACATAAACTCGGCCAGCGTCTTGGCCAGCAGGGTCTTTCCCACTCCCGTGGGCCCCAGGAAAACAAACGACCCTATCGGTCGCCGGGGATCCTTCAGGTCGGCCCGCGACCGCCGGAGCGCCTTGGACACGGTGGCAATGGCGTCCTGCTGCCCGATCACCGTCTTCTCCAACTCCGTCTCCATGTTCAGGAGCCGGGCCAGTTCCTTGCCTTCCATCTTTTTCAGCGGCACGCCGGTCCACTTCGAAACAACAGACATGACCTCGTCTTCCGTCACCCGGATTTTTTTCTTCTTGCCGGCATCCTGCCACTTTTTCACGTTCTCCTCGAGGGCCTCTCGTTCCCGTTTCTCAAGGTCACGCAGGCGGGCGGCCGCCTCGAAATCCTGCCCCTTGATGGCCGCCTCCTTTTCAATGCGAATCGCCTCAATCGCCTGCTCCTTCCTGCGGAGTTCAGGCGACCGGGTCGTGGCCTGGATCCGGGCCCTGGCGCCGGCCTCATCAATGGTGTCGATTGCCTTGTCAGGCAGTTGCCGACCGGAGAGATAGCGGTCCGTCAAGCGGGCGGCGGCAGCAATCGCATCGTCGGTGATCTTGACATTGTGGTGCTCCTCGTACTTGTGGCGGATCCCCTTGAGAATGCGGATTGTATCCTCCACGCTGGGCTCCTCGACCTTCACGGTCTGGAATCGCCGCTCCAGTGCGCTATCCTTCTCAATATACTTGCGGTACTCATTCAACGTCGTGGCACCGATGCACTGGAGTTCCCCGCGGGCCAAAGCCGGCTTGATGATGTTCGAGGCATCCATTGTTCCTTCGGCGGATCCAGCCCCCACAATGGTGTGGATTTCATCCACAAACAGAATGACATTGCCGTTCTTCCTGATTTCGTCCATCACCGCCTTGATCCGCTCCTCGAACTGTCCACGGTACTTGGTTCCGGCAATCATCAGGGCGAGATCAAGGGCAATAACCCGCTTATTTCGAAGGAGATCGGGAACCTGTCCACTGATAATCACCTGGGCAAGCCCCTCGACAATCGCGGTTTTCCCAACGCCCGCCTCGCCCAGCAGGACGGCATTGTTTTTGGTACGCCGGCACAAAATCTGAATGCAGCGCTCCAACTCGGACTCGCGCCCGATCACGGGATCCAGCGCGCCCTTGCGGGCCAGTTCAGTGAGATCCCGCCCGAACGCGTTCAGGGCCGGCGTCTTCGGCTTCCCCTCACCAGCATGGGGCTTGGTTTTCGGTTCCGGAGCGGGGGCATCCTCACCGGGCTCATAATTCGGGTCGAGTTCCTTCATGACCTCCACCCGCGTCGTGTCGGGATCCACATTCAAATTACGAAGGACCTGGGCGGCAACACCCTCCCCCTCCCGCAACAGGCCGAGAAGAATGTGTTCAGTCCCGATATAGGTGTGATTCAGGGAACGGGCCTCAGCGGCCGCCAGCTGGAGCACCTTCTTGGCGCGGGGCGTAAAAGGGATGTTGCCCGCCGTCTTGGTCTCCGGGCCCTGCCCGACCGCCTTCTCAACTTCCAGCCGCAGGGTTTCCAGCGAGATCCCCATGCGCTCCAGGACGGTGACCGCCACCCCCTGCCCCAACGCGACAAGCCCCAGGAGAATATGCTCGGTCCCCACATAAGGATGATTGAACCGGTCTGCCTCACCCCGTGCCAACTGGATCACTTGCTGGGCCCGCGGTGTATAATTACCTGAATTATCCATAAAAATACTTTCCTGTCCTTCCCTCGCCACCCTTCACGTCACGCCAGAGTTGCCCGGCACACGACCTCCCGGATCATCCGGGCACGCACCTGGTCGCGCTCGTCCGGCGGTATTGCGCGACATTCCGATTTCTGGAGATGCCCCGGAAGCAAAAACAGAATCAACTTGTTGACGCTGGCTTTATCCAAATCCGAAATCATACCAAGTTCGCACCCCAAACGCAATGCAGACAACATCTCCAACGCTTCATGGGAAGTCAGAACCCGGGCATGGGACAGCACCCCGTAAGCCCGCCCCACATAATCCGCCACATGGACTTGTCGATGCTCGAGCAGCCTGGCCCGGGCGTGAGCCTCGTGACGGGCCACCTCGCCCACAATGTGGATCAACCGTTCAATAATCGCCGACTCCGGCTCACCAAGGGTCGTCTGGTTCGAGATTTGATACATGTTCCCAGAGGCCTCCGTTCCCTCACCCTGGAGCCCCCGGACCGCCAACCCGATCTTGGTCAAGCCCTTGATTATCGGCTCGATTTCATTGATCAACCGAAGCCCCGGCACATGAACCATGACACTTGCCCGGAGTCCCGTCCCCACATTCGTCGGGCAGGCCGTCAGGTATCCCAGTTCAGGAGAGAAAGCAAAACGCAGCTGTTCCTCTAATTCGGCATCCAGAGTGCTGATCTCCGCCCACAGCTCCGGCAACCGGAACCCGGGCCTCAGGGCTTGAAGGCGTAGATGATCCTCCTCGTTGACCATAACGCTCAACACCTCGTCCTGGCGGATGACCACGCCACTACCCCGCGACTTCTGGGCAAGATCATGGCTGATCAGATGCCGCTCCCGCAGAAACTCCCTGTCAATAGGAGTGAGTTGCACCATGTCCAAAGCAAGGCTTGGCGACAGGCACGGCAACGACTGGAGAATTCCGCACACCCTCGCCTGGATCCGGACGCATTCGTCCTCCCCCGCCCACCCCGGAAACGCCACTCCCTCGAGGTTCCGGGCCAGTCGAATGCGGCTACTGACAATGATACCCTGAAGGGCATCCCCTCCACTTCCCGGCGTGTCGGCAACCAGCCAGGCTCCCGGATTGCGAATCAGGTCATCAAGCATCATGCCCCATCTCCCGGATCCGATCCCTCAACCGGGCGGCTTCCTCATACTGTTCACTCCGGATCGCGGCCTCCAACTGTTGTCGGAGCTGTGTAGCGAGGGATTCTTTCTCCAACCCCTTCCGGAGCGCGGCTGGCACCTTGCCTGTATGCCTTCCGCCCTTGTGCATTGCCGCCAGCATGGGCCCCAGTTCGGCCTCAAAGGTTTCATAGCAGCGGGGACAGCCCAGTCGCCCGGTTTTCTTGAAATCACAGCCCCGCATGTGGCAATGGGGACAACTCTTCCCGGCCGACTTCCCCCCCTCGGCGGCTGCCTCCGGGGCGCCACCCATCCCGAAAAGGATTTCGGGGATCGACATGACGCTTTGCACATTCAGACCGCTCTCCTCGGCACACTCTTCACAGAGGTGGAGTTCCCGGGACTGCCCGTCAATCATCTGGGTAAGATGAATGGTCGCCTCATGCTGCTGACAACACTCGCAACGCATGCGGACCTCCCGGGATTTACTTGATCGGCGTTCCGCTCGATGCGGCGAATCGATGAAAAGCCGCGGCCAACCGGCGTGTGGCTGGACCGGGCTTCCCCTTGCCGATGCTGCGGCGGTCAATGGTGACGACGGGGATGACTTCCGCGGCGGTTCCCGTCAGGAACACCTCGTCAGCCGTATAGAGTTCATATCGCGTCAAGACGTCCTCCCGGACCTCCATGCCGGACTCGGCCGCAATTTTCATCACCACATTGCGCGTGATGCCTTCCAGCGTTCCACACCAGGGTGGCGGCGTGACCAGGGCGTTGCCACGGACCACGAAAATATTGTCTCCCGTGGCCTCCGCAACAAAACCCTGCGGATTCAACATCACCGCCTCCATGCAGCCGGAGTTAATGGCCTCAATCTTGGCCAGCACGTTGTTGAGGTAATTCAGGCTCTTGATCTGGGGGTTGATCGATTCGGTATGGTTCCGGATCGTGCCAACCGTGACAATAGACAACCCTTCATCATAAAGCTTCTTGGGGTACAACTGTATTGACCCTGCGATCACAATGATCTGAGGCTTCGAGCAGTTATAAGGATTCAACCCAAGCGACCCCACGCCGCGGGTGACAATCAGCCGGATATAGCCGTTCAGGACGCGATTCGCCAGACATGTCCGGACAACAGCCTTGGCAACCCCCTCCCGCGTTAACGGAATCTTCAGGTCAATGGCTTTTGCAGATCGAAAAAGCCGCTCAACATGCTCATCGAGCATAAAAACACGCCCATTATAGGACCGTATGCCCTCAAATACACCATCCCCATAAAGTAATCCGTGGTCGAAAACCGAAACCTTCGCATCCTTTTCAGGAACCAGCTTGCCGTTCAAATAGATTTTCATCGAAGCCCCTTCATGCTCCCCGCCGGACCGCTTGTTGCGCAACGGGTTATGACACAAAATACAGTCTCGCCCTTATCCGGCGATGAATAAGCGAGTTCTTGTACCTCGCCCGTGCCATCCCGTCAATGGTTTTCGCGGTTTCCTTAAGGGAAAGCAAGGGACGCAACACCCGTCCGGAAACAAAAAAAAGACAAACCCTTGTGATTGACACCCAGAGGTCGCCAGAGTATCCTAATGACAAGGATTGGGAGGATATCTTTCTATTTTATCCGGAGGATTGATCATGAATAACGGGTTTATAGGTTTGATTGCGGCAATAGCGGCTTATTCAACGTCTCTGGCGCTGGGGGCATCTCTGCCATACTCGAACAGTTTCGAGGCTTATCCTGCTGCATACGCCATCACAAACGATGCGGACTGGACCTCATCGGCTGCCATTACCGCTGTTACAAACGTCCCTTATCTGAACACCACGG
>CAZMSS010000079.1:10017-11233 GCA_964568965.1 uncultured Verrucomicrobiota bacterium
CAGCCTATTCGGTTGACTACGCTACATGGTCTGTACTCAACGCCAGCAGCACACCTATTTCCACGGGGAAGTGGTGTCGAGTCACAGTCTCCCTTAATTATCACGGAGAACCTTCTGACGGAGAGGGCGGATTCAACCCCATGTTCAAAGTACAGATTGACGGACAACCCCTGATGTCCACGAATGGACATATGACAGCTAATTTGGGGGACGGGACAACAAACGGCCCGTGGCTCTCCATGGCAAAACCGCTCGTTTATCCGACCCAGATTTCCTCCTTGGTCCTCAACGGTAGCGGCATGATCGACGACCTGAACGTCCAGCCGAGTACTTCCGCCGACTATATCACCTCTACCTATGGCATCCCCTACAATTGGTTCATTGTGACGGGCGTGACAAACGACACCTCATCCAACGCCATGGCGGCAGCGGAGTCCAGCACGGCTGACGCTGACGTCGACGGTATGCCAAACTGGGCAGAGTATTACGCGGGAACCGGCCCGACCAATCCCGGATCCAAACTGGTTATCGTAAGCCAGGTAATCAGCAATGGGATTCCCCGTATTAAGTGGTTGGGCAGCGCGGGAGCGTTGGCCCCTTATCGCGTCGATGAATCCACCAACCTGGTTGCAGGCGTAGGCTGGCAGAATGTCACAAACAACATCGCCTATGATACTAGCGGCACGAATGAAGTCGTCTTGTCGGCTGTCGCCTCAACACAGCAGTTCTACCGGGTGACAATCCTCAAGTAACGGCTTGGTGTTGCCAAATAAAAAAGCCGCCATGAAGATGGCGGCTTTTTTATTTCCGGCTGGAAGCGGGCTTAATGCTTGAAACAACGCTGCCCCGTGAACACCATCGCAACACCGGCCTCGTTACAGGCCTCGATTACTTCAAAATCACGCTCGGACCCTCCCGGCTGAATAACCGCCGTGATCCCTTCGCGGAGCCCGACCTCCACGCCGTCACGGAACGGGAAGAAGGCATCCGAGACCATGCAGGCCCCTTCTAGCCCGCCTTTCTGCTGGGCCGTCTCCTCATCAATACCCCGGCGTTTGGATTCATCCGCGAGGTTGCTGTAGGGGACGCCATGGTGTTCCCAGCAGATCCGGTCAGCCAGATTGCGATAGGCCTTATCGCGGGCATACTGGGCCATCCCGACCCTGTCCTGACCGCCGGCACCGATACTGACAGTGACCCCGTCCTTGACATAGAG
>CAZMSS010000080.1:0-11178 GCA_964568965.1 uncultured Verrucomicrobiota bacterium
AGTAGGCACCGGTCGAGGAAATCCCCCGCTCCAGGGCCTCGCGGCTCGCCGGGGCCGCAATGTCCGTTCCCTCCACACCACGGGGGATCACCTGCACGTAGCGGCGCGGCTTGCTGACCGCGGCATTGTCCTTCACGATCTTCTGGTTGATGCTCAGGATCTCCTGGCGCGGCTCCCACAGCGGCCGATCCACCGGGACCGGTTCGGCCAGGGTGCGCTGCTCGCCGATGAGCACGCCCGCCCCCACCTGCCTCGGCTCCACCGAGGACTCATCCAGTGAACGCCGGACGGTTGTCATCTCCGTCCCGATGGTCCCCGCCACCGCCGCTCCCTTGGCGGCATCGGGCTTGAACTTCGGCGGGCGCCGCTCGGAGTCCGGGGTTTCAGGCGCCGTCTTGACATCCTCAAGCCGCAGCGAGATGGGCTTCTCAAAGGCCCGGCCGGGCTCGATCTTGTACGCACTGATCCCCGGCAGCAGCAAAATCAGCAGCAGGTGCAGCAGCAGCGAGGCCAGCACGGCGATGCCATACCACACCACATGCCGCCGGTGCAGCCTCCGCACAATCTCAATCGCACCCATCGACTGGGTCTTGCGGCGGAAGTTCAGTTGTCTCGCATCATGTCTCATAATCGGTCACATCAATCCCATCCGTCCCATCCATCCCATCTCATCCGTCCCATCCATCTCATCCGTCCCATCCATCCCATCTCATCCGTCCCATCCGTCCCATCCCGCCCCATCCGTCCTATCTCATCTCTCTCTTCGCCCATTCGCTGTCCGGGTAGCGTTCCTTCAATTCCTTGCGGGCCTTATCGGCATCATCCTTGCGGCCGAGGGTGTCGAACGCCTTCGCGGCCTCAGCCAGGCATTCGGGCACCAGATCCGGGTCGTCGAACAGCACGGCCACGCTCAGGAAATGACGTGCCGCACCGGCGTGGTCGCCCTGGGCCTTCAGGGCCCGCCCGATGCCGGCATAGGCCTGGACGCGGATGGCCAGGAGCGTATCGGAAGCCGCCAGCGTGGCGGCCTCCTCAAAGGCACGCTTTGCCTTGGCCGCATCGCCCGCCGCCAGGGTTAATTGGCCAAGCTTCAGCCAGGCCTCGGCCATCGCCTGGCTCTTGAAGTCGATCCCCACCACCCGCTCGAACGCCTGCCGGGCCTCGTCGTTCTTCCCCAGCCCCATCAGCGCCCTGCCCTTGAGGCACCAGGCAATCTGCCGCCAGTTGTCCGACGTCGCCTTTGCCACCAGCCAGTCGGCCACGGTCAACGCTTCTGCAAATTTCCGCTGGCCGATCTGGTAATCCGCCAGCCACTCGGCCATAGCCGAGGGGAACTTCTCGCGCATCGGCGTTGCCATCAACCCCTGCAGCAACCCCGCCGCCTCGGCCAGCTGGCCCCCGCGCCGCTGGAGCACCAAGGCCAGCCGGAAGCGGATGCTGAGGACCAGTTCATCCGACGGCGGCGGCACCGCCTTCAGGGCCGCGCGGAACGCCGACTCGGCCTCTTCAAGCTTGCCGTTTTCCTCAAGCAGCACGCCATTCCAGAACCGGGCATCGGCCCCGTACTTGGTAGCCGGGAACCGGTTCAGCAGGTCACGCCAGGTCTCCTGCGCCCGGGCATCGCGGCGCAGGAACGTCTCCACCGTGGCCTTCTGGAAAAGCGAATCCTCCAGGTACGGGCACGTCGGATATTTCTCGATCAGCCGGGCGTAGGCGGCCACCGCCTGCTCGTGCTTCTGCGCCTTGCCCAGGCACGACGCCTGGGCGAACACCGCCTGCGCCGCCAGATCATGTGCGGGGAAATCGTTTGCCAGCTGCCCGAACAACTCGGCCGCCTGCAGGAAGTCGCCCTTCTTCTGCATCAGGTGGGCCAGCCGGTACAACGCGTCGCCCGCCAGGGGCGACTTGGGATACTGCTCGACCAGCAGCCGGTAGTTCTGCACGGCGCCAGCCTCGTCCTTCACGGAGGCATAGGACTCCGCCAGCAGCCAGTACACATCACGCCGGACACGCTCGTTGGCCGTCAGCCCTTTGGCCTGGTCAATGGCGTCCTGGAAGCGGCCCATCTTGAAAAACGCCAGGGCGCGCTCGTAGGCCGCGCTGCCGGCCATCGCCCCCTGCGGGTACGCCTTGAGCAGCTCCGCGTAGGTGACCGCCGCCGCGTCGTTCTTCAAGAGCTGCCGCTCACAGTTCGCCTTGAGATACAGCCATTCCTCGCCCTTCCCCCCGTTGCACAGCCCCAGGGCATCGGCAAACCGTTGCGCATGATACAACGACCAGGCCTGCTGGAGGCGCGCCTCGGCGACCCGTGCATCGGCCGGATACAACGCCGCCAGCTGTTCATAGGCGCGGGCGCTCTGCTCGTACTCCTTGCGGCCGAACAGGAAATCACCCAGCTGGAACCAGGCCTCGGCGCCGACCCGCGGGGAGGCCGCATTGGTGGCCGCCAGCCGGTACAGCTCGGCCGTGCGGCTGCCGCCGGCCTTGCGATCGAGCCCGGCCAGGGCGAGGGCGGCATAGGAGACATAGGGCGTCCCGGCGTACTTCTTCAGCACCGCCTCATAGGCCTCCACCGCCTCGGCGGTCTTTCCCTGTTTCTCGAGCGCAACCCCAAGGGCATAGCGGCAGGCGGAGCCCAGATCCGGCGGCGGGGCGGCGGCCAGCATGGACACCAGGAGCTGGACCTGCTCCCGTCCCTTCCCCGCCTGATCGAGGATCTCCGCGCGGCGCAGGCCGGAGCGGTAATGGAACTCACCGTTCGGGTAATCATCATAGGCCCGCTGATAGGCCTGGTCGGCCTCGTTGGTCCGCCCCAGCGCCCGGTAGCTCTCGCCCATGCGGTAATAGACCGCCTCGGCCTCGGCTTTTTTATCGGGATTCTGTGTCAGGAACGCCTGGTACTCCTTCAGCGCCGTATCCCACATCCCCCTCGCGTACAGGCCGTCGGCAAACTGGAGCTGCTCGGCGGGCTCGAGGGCTGAGGCAGGCCGCGACAGGCAAAGCGCCAGCGCGATCCATGCGACGAATCGGACGGATCGGACCGATCCGACTGATCGGACCGATCCGACGGAATTGGAGCAGGACAGCTTCACGTATCGGCTTTCTTCTCCACCAGCCCCGTGGCGAAGGACACATTCCAGATATCGGCCTGGCGGCAGAGATCGAGGACCTTGATCACATGCTCGTAGGCGGTCTGCCTGTCGGCCCGCAACAGCACCGGCTGGCCCGGGAAAAGCTCGACCAGGCGCTTGAGCAGAGCCGAGAGCTCGTGGTCGTTCAGGGTCCGGCCATTCACGACCGTGGCGCCGTTCTTCATGACGTTGAGGATGATCTCGCCGGGAAGCCGCTGTTCAATCTGGGCCGACGACGCGGTGGGCAGCTTGACATCCAGCTCGGCCTCCCACTGCGTGAAGATCTGGCTCATGATCGAGTAGCAGAGCAGCACGAGCAGGAAATCCACCATCGGCGCGATCTGGAACGCGATGGGATTGGATTGGTGCTTGCCCCGGAAGTTCATTTGCCCCTCTTGCTCAGCAGGACATTCATAACCTGACCCGAGGCCACCTCAAGTTCGGCGATGATCCGGGCCGCCCGGTTCCGGAAGAAGGCGTAGAACGCCATGGTCGGGATGCCGACGATCAGGCCGGCCGCCGTGGCCACCAGCGCCTCGCCCACCCCCGCCGCCAGCAGCATCGGCTTGGCCTTGGTCAGATCCAGGGCCACCGCATTGAAGGCATGGATCATGCCGAATACCGTTCCCAGCAACCCCACCATCGGCGCCAGGACCGCAAGGTCGAAGAGGTACTGCGTCTGCCCCTGGATGATCAGGGCCTGCCGCCCGCCCTCGCCCTCAATCACATCCTTGAGCAGGGCCGGGTCCGGCTGATCCCCCGACCGCGAGTAATCAATGGCGGAAATCGCGACCTCGGAAAAGGCGCAGGGCTTGTAGCCGCAGGCGGAACGGGCATCGGCCCACTCGCCGGCCTCCAGCTTATCGAGCACATCATCCTTGAGCAGCGCCGGCACCACCTGGCTGCGGCGCAGGATGACAAAGAAATAGATCACCAGCGCGAGGCCGACGACCGACATCAGGCCGAGCACCACCATGACCAGGCCGCCCCTGCTCAGCAAATCCATCAACGGAACCTGCTGGGTAGCCAGCACATCATCCTTGGCGGCTGTCTGGGCGAAGGCGGCACAGGACGTTGCAAGGACGACAGTGACAACCAGCGACAAATGCTTCCAGAGTTTATTCATGTGATTTCCTTTCTAAAATTATTCAACCGGGTACTTGATTCCCATCAGTTTCGACACAGCCCGGCAATGGGCAACCCATTCCTCGTTCTGCCATTCGCGCCCGGCCTTGATGCGGTCCCCGTACCAGCCGAAATCCAGCCCGGCGGGCGCGCCGAGGTGCGTCTTCTTGAGGACCGACCCGGCCGCATCCATGCTTTCCAGCTCGTTCAGGTTGGCCTTGATGTAATGGTAGGCATCGCGGAAGGGCATGCCCTCGGCCACCAGCTCCAGCGCGCGGTCGGTGGCGAAGACGCCGGATGAAAACCCCTTGAGCAACGCCCCGGGATTGACCTCCATGCGTTCGGTCATCTGCGCCATGCTCCGCAGGCAGGCCCGGGTCGTGGCCAGCCCCTCCATGAAGGGCCCCTTGGTTTCCTGGAGGTCGCGGTTGTAGCCGCTGGGCAGGCTGCGGGCGATGTCCATCACCGCCAGCTCACACGCCATCACCCGTGCCACGCGGGCCCGCACCAGCTCCACCACGTCGGGATTGTTCTTTTGCGGCATGATGCTGCTCCCCGTGCCGTACTCGGCGGGCAGCGTGAAATAGCCGAACTCGGGCATGGTGAAGAGCATCAGGTCCTGCGCGAGGCGGGAGAGCGAGAGCATCACCTGCGTCAGGGCCTGCAGGATCAGCGACTCGATCTTGCCACGGGCATTGTTGGCATAAAGCACATTGTGGACCGGCCGGCTGAACCCCAACAGGTCCGCCGTAAGTGCCCGGTCGATCGGGAGCGGAACCCCGTAACTGGCGGCCGAACCCAGCGGGCATTGGTCGTTCAAGTCATACACGGCCATGAGCAGGGAGACGTCGTCGAGCAGGCTCTCCGCATGCGCCGACGCCCACAGCCCCACCGAACTGGGCATGGCCGGCTGCATGTGGGTACGGCCCACCATGGGAACCGCCACGTGCCGCTGCGCGAACTGCACCAGCACCCCGGCCAGGGTCAGGGCTTCGGACACCGTCCCGATCAGCTCCTCGCGGGCAAACAGGCGGAGGTCAACGGCCACCTGGTCGTTCCGGCTGCGCCCGGTGTGGACCTTCTTGCCGAGGTCGCCCAGCTTCGCGGTGAGAATCCGCTCCACGGCAAGGTGCACATCCTGGTCGTCCAGCGAAATGGAAAACTGCCCGGTCGCCGCGCGCTGCATGATCAAGCCCAGCTCCCGGATCACCGCCTTGCACTCCACCCCGGTGATGACCTTCGGTTTGATCGGCATGCGGGAGAGCATGGTGACATGGGCCGCCGAGCCGATACAGTCGGCCTGAACCAGGGCGAGGTCGAGCTGCAGATCACTCCCGGCCGTGAAATCCAAAACGGTCGGATCAATGGCGCCCACGGTGGTCTTACGTGTCTTTTTCATAGTCGCTAATTCCTACCGCCTACTTCCCACTTTCTCTCTGCGCCGTCAATATAAGACTCCATCCGGCTCTTTTCAAGCTCGGGAACCAGGGACTCCCCCGACACCGATTCGCCCGGAAGCGGCTTTCCCGCCGTTTCCCGCTCCACTTCATCCAGGTACGCCTCACGGCCGCGGGTCACCCGTTCCAGCCGCTCCAGGGCCGACGATGCCCGGTACAGGCGCCATTTCTGGACTACAGGCCATGATCCGCGGGCCACCGCCTCGTAAAAACGGCTGTACCGGTCAGCCACCTCAACGAGTTCCGGGGCATTCCCCATCACGGCCAACCCGAGCCGCTCAATCTTGCCCGATGCCGCCCTCGCCACAACTGCCGGCCACGTCTTCCGTGCCGCCGTCACCGAGCCAGGCTGAAGACGGAGTGACTCGAATGGATCGATCCTTGCTCCCGAGGTGGACGCCGCCCCGAGGTCGGCGTCCACCTCGGGGAGAGGCGTCTGGCGGGGAACATTGATTTCCAGGGGCAACTCCTCCTTAAACTGGTTTATCAGGACCATCGACAAACCACCGAACTCCTGGATGATGCGATCCATCCGCTGCCGCCAGGCCATCCACAAGCCTTCCATTCCCTGCACCGAATCCGCCCGAAGCCCCACCGTGGCCAGCCATTCAGGGCTCACCGGCAGCTGACGAACCACGCGGTCGAGCACCCGGTCAAGAGCCCCGTGAACGGACATGATCCACGCCGTCGCCAAGCCGCATAACGCCTGGCGCCCGTGCCAGCCTTCAGGCAACTGCTCCCACCCCAGCACCGCGGAGACCGGCATCGTTGCCTGCTCTGAGCCGTGATCCGATGCGATTTTGCGGTTGCCGGCCAACTGCTCCCTGTCGAGATTCCGGGCCAGCCCGACACTCAACCACCGGGGAATCACGGGAATGACCTGGGGCAGCCCCTCCTCACGGCGGCGCCGTTCCACGATCCCTGCCAGCGCCAACCGGACAAGCCCCTCCTGCAGCAGGTCGTAATCCACCGTGCCGGTCCGGGGAAGGGACATCACCCGTTTGAGCACCCCGTTCTGGCGCGAACAGAGCACGGAGACCGCGCGCCCCTCCTCCCTGGAGTCTGCCAGCACAATCTCAATCACACTCCCGCCCTCCGGGGCAACAGCCGTTTCCAGCACCCGCTCCAGTTTCAGGGTCATGTCTTCAGCCCAGCGGGTATAGTCTGAATTCTGGAGGGAATCGGCCCCGGTTACCCGGTAGCGGCCAGAGGCACTGGTGGTGACAACGGGAGCGGCCCAGAGAACAGGGGCGGTCAACACCAGAAGAAAGCAAAGAGAAGCGTGAGCCGTGAAGAGTGAACGGCCACTGTTCACGGGCCCAGCACCAGGTTGGCCTTGGTGTCCGCGATAGCGACCTCCTTCAAGGCTGAAACAACCCGTTTTTCACCAATAACATCGGAAAACAGGGTCGCGAAATAATCCACCACGATATTTTTCGCGGTGCCCGGCAGGGGACAGTGGCCGATCCGGGCCCATTCGATGTTCAGCACACCGGCCTGGAAGCCCCCCTTCATTTCCATCGAGATGGGAATCTTCACGCTGGCCAGCCACGCCACGTTGGTGGCGGGTGCCCAGTTGAATCCGGCATAGAGCACAAAGGCGCCCGTCTTGAGGTCGATCGCCAGTTTCCCGACCTTGCGTGACTTGGCCCGTTCCGTCAGGAACCCGTTCAACTCCGCCTCCGTGAGTTCAAACTTGATCTCACGACTGTAGGATAACGCGGCACGGACAGCCCTGGCCTTGATCGGGATCTGAACCGCACCGGACTGTTCGCAAAAAACGACCGGGGTCTGGACCGGCCAGAGGAGCGTCCCGATGATTCCGGCAGCGGCCAGGATAAGCAGCCCCGTTAAAACGAACCGGATCCACTTCCCGTAGTCGATTTCGCGCCGCTCCTGCAAATCATTCATCGCGGTGGCATGAAGATCGAGCTTCAATCCGCACGACGCACAGAACACACGCCCCAACTCGTTTTGATGCCCGCAGTTTGAACATTCAATATGTATGGCCATGGAGATCCTTTCAATTCAGTCGGCAGAGGGCAGCGGGCAGTTGGCAGTAATTATGAAATTCCTGAATTGTTTCACAAAACAAATTCTCCTGCCTACTGTCCTCTACTTCTCGCTTTTCTTGTCGGCACTGGCGCCGCTCTTGTAACTGGAACTCCGGTAGTCGGTCTGATAAAAACCCGTTCCCTTGAAAATAATCCCGGCCCCTGACCCCATCAACCGCTTCACCGTTCCCTTGCAGGTGGGACAGCGCTTCAGCTTCTCGTCCTTGATGTTCTGAAACACTTCAAAGTGGCCGCATTTCTTGCATTCATACTCGTACGTCGGCATAACAACTCCAATTCAAGTTAAGCCTTAAATCGTATCGCCCCCCCCCCGTCCTGTCAATAGAGGTCACCGGCGCAGCAGGTGAAGGATCTTTTCCACGACCTGGTCGATGGCGAGGCCGGTCGTGTCGACCACCTGGGCATCAGGGGCAAGCTTGAGGGGGGCTGTTTTACGCGCGGAATCTCGTTGATCGCGGGTATTCAGCGAGTCCATGACCCCGGTGACATCCTTGGTTTCGCCAGCCGGCTTGAGTTCGGCATGGCGGCGCCGGGCGCGCTCCTCCGGGCTCGCATCAAGATAGAACTTGGCATCCGCACCGGGAAACACCACGGTGCCGATATCGCGACCTTCCATCACCAGGTTGCCGAATTCGGCCATGTCGCGCAACCAGCGCGTGACCTGCGCCCGCACCTCCGGCATGGCCGCCACAAGGCTGACCAGGCCGCTCACCCACTCGGTGCGGATCTCGGCGCGAGGTTCGACCCCGTCAATCCGATAGCGGATGGCGCCGGCTTCCTTGAAGAATTCAAACTTCATGCGGCCCATCGCGGCCACGACATCCTCTGTCTTGGCGACCTCACACCCCAACTGCGCCGCTTTCCAGGCAATGCCCCGGTACAGGGCGCCGGAATCCACATACAGATACCCCAGGCCGGCGGCGACTTTCCTGGCAACGGTTGATTTACCCGAGGCCGACGGCCCGTCGATCGCAATCACTTTAGTCGGCATGGCCGCCCACCTTTCTCAGATCATTCCAGAATTCGGGATAGGATTTGTTCACACAGGCAATATCGTCCATCCGCACGGGCGCATCGGCGGTCATCGCCAGCACCGCCATCGCCATGGGAAGCCTGTGATCCCCATAGCTGTCGACCGTCACCCCGCCCCGCACCGCGGCAGCGCCCTCAATGACCATCCCGTCGGGCTTCTCCTCAACCCGGACGCCCATCCGGGTGAGGTTGTCGACCACGCTGCGGATCCGGTCGGACTCCTTGACCCGCAGCTCGGCGGCATCGCGAATGACAGTGCGGCCACCGGCCAGGGCACCCGCCACGGCCACCAGCGGCAGTTCATCGATCAGGTCGGGAATCTCGGCGCCACCCACCTCGGTTCCCCTCAGCCTGCGGCCCTCGACCCGGATCGTGCCCATGGTTTCACAGGCGGTTGAATCCGCGGTTTCCTTGAACACAATCGACGCACCCATGCGCTGCAACACGGCAACCAGGGCGTTTCGCCGGGGGTTCCAGCCCACGCCGGGCAGGTCCACCGACCAGCCCTCGCGGCAGGCGGCGGCGGTGATCCAGAAGGCGGCCGAGGAGATATCGCCGGGCACAGTCCAGGCGCGGGCCTGAAGTTTCGGACCCGCGGCGCCATAGCCCCGCAGGGAAACCCGGAGCCCGTCGATCGTCACCGGAATTCCCATGGCCGTCAGCAACCGCTCCGTATGATCACGCGTGGGACTGGCCTCCACCACCGTGGTGACCCCCTCAGCGAAGAGGCCGGCAAACATGACGCAGGACTTCACCTGGGCCGAGGCCATCGGCGGGGCATACTCGATCCCGTGCAGGGGCCCGCCCGTGATCCGGACCGGGGCACACCCGTTCCCGCCCAGCAGGTCGACCCGGGCACCCATCCGCACCAGCGGTTCGGCAATGCGGCGCATGGGGCGCGAGCGCAGGGAGGCATCGCCGGTCATCTCGGTGATGAAACCCTGCCCGGCCAGCAGCCCGGCCAGCAGCCGGATACCCGTCCCGGAATTTCCCAGATCCAACACCGCATCGGGGCGCTTGAAAACCCCGCCGGTCCCCGTGATCCGCAGCTCCTCCCCCGTGAATTCGGCACGGGCGCCCAGACGTTTCAGCGCCTCCAGGATGGTGACGCAATCCTCACTGCGGAGGAACCCGCGGACCGTCGAGGTCCCGGCCGCCAGCGAGGCCAGCATGGCAATCCGGTGCGAAATGCTCTTGTCGCCCGGCACCCGCAACACCCCCTGCATGCGACTGCAAGGCGCCACCGTAATGCTCTTTGTCTGTTGTGTACTCATGAAAGAAGCCCACACTCTACCCGCCCCACAGCCCCGAGATCAAATGCAAATCCAAGATTCGCCACAGAGGTACGGAGACACAGAGAAGAAATACAATGTGGCGAGAATCTCATCCACGGAAATACCGTGGCTGAAATTCTCGCCACGCTTCTTGGAGGAAGATTGGAGGAGGAGGAGAGGTTTTGTGTGTTGTCCCATCTCCTCTTTCTCAGGGAATTACTCTAAGAAGGGTTGCGGGAATTTAAGATGCGGTACTCCGCAGCTTCAATTCCCGCCACATTGTATTTCTTCTCTGTGTCTCCATGCCTCTGTGGTGAAGAATTCAACCCGGGAGCGGCTGTGTGCTGGGCCAGTTGGCCGCAGGCGGCCCGGATGTCGGTACCGAGGGAATGGCGGCGCGTCGCCTTGAAGCCGGCCCTTTTGAGTTCGGCGAGGAACTCGCCCACGCGCCGCTCGCCGGAGCCGCGCAAGACGCGCCCCGCCAGCATGGGCTCCGCACCCGGCGACGGGACGGGATTGTACGGGATCAGGTTCACGTGAACCTGCAGCCCGGCCAGCCACTCCTGGAGCGCGGCACAATCGGCGGGAGTGTCCGTGATCCCGTCGAGCATCAGCACTTCCACCATCACGGGCTGGCTCCAGATCCGGTTCCGCGCCTCGATCGCCTCGCGCAACTCGGCAAGCGGCCAGCGGCGGGTCAGCGGCATCAACTCGTCGCGGACCGCCTGCCGCACGCTGTGCAGGCTCACCGCCAGCCCGACGCGGGGAAAGCGCTTGGAGAGCGCGCGGATCCCCTCGGGAATCCCCACCGTTGACACCAGCATATGCCGGTCAGAGAGATGGAATCCACCCGGACTGTACAACTGCTCCAGCGCGGTAAACAGGGTCTCCGTGTTGTGAAAGGGCTCCCCCATCCCCATGAAAACCACATTCCGCAGACGGCGCCCCTCCGCCTGAAGCATCTCCCCCGCCTGAACCACCTGGTCCAGTATCTCGACCGGGGTCAGGTTGCGCACCCCCTTCACCCTACCGGTGGCGCAGAACAAACATCCGGCGGCGCACCCGGTCTGGGACGACACGCACA
>CAZMSS010000081.1:0-11140 GCA_964568965.1 uncultured Verrucomicrobiota bacterium
GAGATTTCTGCCTGTCTCGTGGGCTCGGAGATGTGTATAAGAGACAGCGGTTGGGCTGGTCGGTGAATCTGGATGCGGCAAGACCACGCTGGGGCGCACCGTGATGGGACTCGAACCCCGCAATGCCGGCGAGATCCTGCTGGGTGGAACACCGTTGTGGCCCGACCGCCACAAGGAAACCCAGCCCCTGCGGCGGCGGATACAGATGGTCTTCCAGGATCCGTACTCCTCGCTCAATCCCCGCATGACAATCCAGGAGATTGTAACCGAAGGACTGCTGGAGCAACGCCTGATCCGCCCCCGTGAACGAACCGATGCCGCCAGCCGGCTACTGCGGGAAGTCGGCATGGAACCCAGCGTATTACACCGTTACCCTCATGAATTCTCCGGCGGCCAGCGACAGCGTATCAGCATAGCCCGCGCCATTGCAGTGAGGCCGGAACTGGTTATCTGCGACGAAGCCGTCAGCGCGCTCGACGTGTCTGTCCGTGCCCAAGTCCTCAACCTGTTGATTGATCTGCGGGCCTCCCACAATCTGGCCTACCTGTTTATCTCCCACGATCTTGGGGTCATCCGCCATATCGCAAACCGCGTCGTGGTGATGTACCTGGGAGTGGTGGTCGAAACCGGACCGACGGACAGCGTGCTGGATTCGCCGGCGCACCCCTACTCGCGCGCCCTGATTTCCGCGATTCCGGTTCCGTTCGGAGAAAGACGCCAGCGCCAGGTCCTGACAGGCGACGTCCCCTCCTCCGCCAATCCCCCGTCAGGCTGCAGGTTCCGGACCCGCTGCCCGTTCGCCATTCCCAACTGCGCCACCCGGATACCGGCACTCGAGCCCGTAACCCCCGGCTCGTCCCGGCTGGTGGCCTGTATCCGCAAGGATGAGATTGGGAACACGTAAGGACGATGGATATGGGGCTCTACCCATTCCTCGCACAGTGACCTAGAACCCCTGCAACGCTAAGGACACTATGGGTGGATGTTCGCCATCTTCGCGTTGTACTGCCGGATGAGCACCAGCGTGGTGAGGTCGGTCGTCAGCACGTCATTGTCGCCGACGGATTTGCGGCCGCCCAGTTCGCCCGACCAGACCCAGAAATTCGCCCCCTGCAACACCTCCCCCGCCTGGCACGCAGTGAGCACGCGGTGGAAGATCCTGCCGTAGTAATCATCCCGCATCGTGGTCGGGCTGTCCGGGGCCAATCCCCACTCGTCACGATCAATGCCGAACTCCTCCATCACCAACGGCTTTCCCAACTGCTTGGCGAGGGCGATGTGCTGCTCGATATGCCGGAGGGCGCGGGCGGAGGCTTCCTCGTACTGCGGCCCGAGGTGCGGCTCTTTCAGCCAGCCCCAGTTCTTCACCCAGAGGTGCAACGTGACGTAGTCCACCGCCGGACTCTGATGCGCCTTGAGAAAAGCATCGGCGTTTCCGATGCAGCCAATCATGCCCTCACTGCCGGTGCTGACGAGCTGGCGCGGGGCGCGCTCCTTGATGAAACGCGCCGTCTCGTCCATCCACCCATAGAACGCGGGCAGGTTTGCCACGGTGTCGGGACCGCCCGGACCGGGACGCGGCTCGTTGGACAACTGCCAGGACATGACCGTGGGGTCGGCATGGTACAGACGTCCGTTGACCGTGTTGCGCCGGTTCAGTACACGCGTGATGTGCTCCCGGAATAGTACCTGCGCACGCGGCAGGCCGTAGAAGCGCGAGGCGAAAGACAAACGTGCGGCGCCGGGGTCTTTGACGCCACGCTGCCTGGCATCAGGAATCGGCTCGCCGGTGACCCAGCTCACATACTCGGCCATGCCGCCGGACCACTCCCAGAAATTCGTGAGGTAAATCACGCCGGTCATGTCGCGCTTGGCCATCTCGGCCAGCGCGAAATCAAGTCCCTGAAACAACCCTTCATTCCACTCGCCAGCCCGGGGCTGCATGCGGTTGAGGCCTTCCGAGCCCCCCATCAGGCGCAGGTTCGTGACCCCGATGGCGCGCAACCGATCCAACTCGCGCACGAGGCGTTCGCGCCCTCCCGGCTGCGAGGGATCAGCCATCGCGGCCATCTGATAGAAGTTCGCGCCAATAAAGCGATACGGCTGACCATGACGCTCGAACCGCCGGTCGCGAACCGTCACGAAGTCGCCATCGCTGACGGCCGGTTTGGCCGGATCCGGGGTGCCCGCCGCGGCCAGCGGCAAGGCAAGGGCGGCAATTCTGGCACATGCCCCGAGTGTACGTGTGAAAGCGTTCTTGTTCATCGGATTTCCTTTCTTCACCGCGGTTGTGACAGATTCTTTTCGATCAGCTGGCAGCGCTGATCGACACACAGCCTCGATCGCATGGCGTCCCCGGGAGTGTTCATCACGTAGTCGAGCAGCTTGTCCACCGTGCTCGTGGCGACATGCGTGCGCGTGTCGGAAGAGCCGTAATAGATGAACACGTCGCCATTCCGGCGCGCAACCCAGCCGTTGGCGAAGGCCACGTTCGAAACGTCCCCCACCCGCTCTTCACCCTCCGGCGCGAGAAAATAGCCGCCGGGCGCCCGGATAAGTTTTGAAGGATCGTTCAGATCGCACAAAAACAGGTAGAGCACGTAGCGCATACCGGCGGCGGTATTGCGCACGCCATGCGCCAGATGCAGCCAGCCCAGCCGTGTCTTGAGCGGCGCCGGGCCCAGGCCGTTCTTGCCCTCTTTGATCGTGTGATAGAAGCGCGGATCGATAATCGTCTCCATTTTGACAGATGCCCGGGTGATATCGGCGCACAAGCCCCAGCCGATGCCATCCCCCGACCCGGTTGCGGCGAAATCGTTCATCGGGCGGGTGTAGAAAGCGTATTGGCCTTTGACGAATTCCGGATGCAGGACGCAGTTGCGCTGGTGTAGCGCGGGTGTCTTGAGATCGGGCAGGCGATGCCATTCCACAAGATCCCGGGTCCGGGCGATCCCGCACCGGGCCACGGCCGCCGAAAGATCGTGCGGTTTGGCATCATCATGCCGCTCGGCGCAGAACAGGCCGTAGATCCATCCGTCCTCGTGGCGGACAAGGCGCATGTCGTACAGGTTGGTTTCTTTCGCCTCCGCCTCGGGCATACGCACCGGATAGTCCCAGAAGCGGAACCCGTCCACGCCGTTCTTGCTTTCAGCGATGGCGAAAAAAGATTTGCGGTCCCAGCCCTCAACGCGGGCAGCCAGCACAATGCCGCCCTTCCACTCCATCGCACCGACGTTGAACACCGCATTCACGCCCAACCGGGTCATGAGGTGGGGATTGGCCTTGGCATCAAAATCATAGCGCCAGGCGAGCGGGGTATGGTCTGCGGTAAGCACAGGATGCTCGTGGCGTTCGAAGATGCCATTGCCATCCGCCTGGGGCCGGTTCTTCCGCCGGAGGAGTTTGGCATGCTGTTGTTTCAGGTCTTTCAGTTTTGAGGTGAACGTTTGATTAGTCATGGACGTTTTATTCCTTTCTCAACTTGACATTGCTTCCGTCCGGCGCAGGGTTTCAAGACAGGCGCGGGTGGCATGATACGGGCCTTTCCATTCGCTCACCTTGGGCAGCTTCGGATCGGGCTGGCCGTCGGGCTCGATCCGCCAGAACCACTCGCCATGCACACGGTCCACGAGATGGTGTTGAATAAAGTGCCAGACGCGCCGGGCGGCCTGGAGATACGCCTCATCGCCGTTGAGCTGGAAGGCGTTGAGGAAGCCGACGAGCGCCTCCGCCTGCGGCCAGCATTCCCTCCCGCGGTCAATGACATGGCCTGCCCGACCCTCGTAATATACCCCGCCGGCAGAGGCGAGCCCCTCGTCCCGCACGGCTACGGCCATGCGCAGGGCTACGGCGCGGGTTATGGACAACAGGTCGGGATCGCCGAGGCCCTCCGCCGCCTCGCACAGCAGCCAGCTCGCCTCGATATCGTGGCCAAAGGTGTAGGAGTCCGAGCGGACCTGCCAGGACTCATCAAAGAAATGATGCAGGTGGTGGGTACGCGCATCGAGGATGCGGCGGAGAAAAATATCCAACAGTTCGCGCAGGCGTTGCTCCAGCAGCGGGGTCGGCGCGGCGCGGTAAAGGGCGGTGTAGGCTTCCAGAACATGAAGATGGTTGTTCATGGACTTCTTCTCGCTCTTATCCTTCTCGCTGAGCCGAGCCCCGGGCCCGGCCGGGGACCAGTCGCGCTGACAGACCTCGATGTAGCCGCCGGACACGGCGTCATGGGCATGACGCTCGATCAAGTCGAATACCTCATGGGCGCGGGCAAGCGCGGGCTCGGCGTTGAAGGCACGGTAGAACTCCGACATCGCGTAGATGCAAAAGGCCTGGCCGTAAATCTTTTTGGAGTCATCCATTACCGTGCCGCCATCATCGAGCCGCCAGAACGCACCGCCGTGGTGCGGATCCCAGAAACGGCCCGTCAGGTAGTCATATGCGCGTTGGGCCATCTGCCGGTAAAGCGGGTCTGGCTGTATTTGATGGACAGCCGAAAACGCCCAGAGAATCCGGCTGTGGACGATCAGCCCTTTGGGCTGCGACCGGTCGGCCGTGAGATCGTTTGACAGCCAGCCCATCCAGCCACCCTGCTCATGATCCACGGCCGGGCCACACCAGAAGGGCAGGATATGACCGAACAGATGCGTGCGCACCTGATGGGTGAGTTCCCGAACACCGGTCTCCTGGGAATACGTCAGGACGCATTTCACAGGGACGCCGCCTGGTGCTGTATTTCCACCCGGGCGATCTGCGCCGGACCGGTGAACTCGATCTTCATATAACGGTTATCCGCCTGGTCTGACTTCAGCGTATACAGGGCACGCCGCATGTAGCCATAATCCCCGCCTGCAAAAGGGTAATCCTTGCGCTGCTCCGCCACGGGCCTGAAAGTTTCACCATCCGCCGACAGACTGAACGTCAGACCGGCAATCTCCTCGGGAAAGAATACCGACACCGAGGCTCCCGATATCGGGGTTGAGACGCGATACACCAGCACGCCGCCCATCTGACCGACGGCACGGTGGGCGTCTTCCCGCACCGCTCGGCAGCTACGGTTTTCGACCACCAGTCCGCCGGAGTGCGAGTGGACTTTGGAAAAGTCAGCCAGTTCGTCGACATACGTGACGCAGGTGACCTTCACCGGACCAACGACATTCGACGGCGCTGAAAGGCCGGCCGCGTTCCGGGCGCGCACGCGGTAGAACCATTCACCCCGGGGGGCGGACTCGTCGCTAAACAAGGACCGGTACTGCGTGAAGCTCTCATCCACACCGGATCGGACCACCGCCCACGGGCCACCCTGCGCTGGCGCACGTTCGACATCATAACTGCTCGAGCCGACCGACCCTTGCCAGGAGAGAGCGCCCGCATCGGCAACAGGCAGCAAAGTCGGCGGCGCGGGGACCGTGATTTCCGGAACCGGCAAACCGCGAATGGCGAATGCCTGTTGCCACATCAACGCCATCAACGCCGTTTCGTCATAGGCCGCACCCATGGGCGAACCGGGCCAATGGAACGCCTTGTATCGGTTGCCTCCGGTCGGCTCGCTGTGCCAGTAGAATCCCCCGTCGCGACTGCGGGGGCGCAGGCTCCAGGCCAGCGCGCCAGCCGTCTGGGTCTCCCGCGTGGCGAGCAGCGCGTCGGCCATCTGCCGGGTATCCGTAAAACCGAACTCTCCGACGATGTAGGGCTTGCGGCCCTTGGTGCGGGCGGCGTTTTCGCGGATCATCTGGCCAAAGGGGACCTTGTTGTGGGGATAATGATGCGACGTGACGAGGTCCACCTCCGGAATGGACAACGACGATTCATGCAGTCTATACGAGCGCGTGCCGTCCATCACAAGATGGTTGGCGTCGAGCGCCTTGAGGGTGGCGGCGATTTCGCGCGTCCAGGCGGGCGGGCACTCGAGCTCGTTACCGGTCTCCCAGCAGAGGATGGCCCTGTCATCGGCGTAGCGCACACCGGTCAGGGTGTTGGTTCGCGTGAGAATATAGCGGATCGTTTGCTGGAAATCGGCGATCAGTTGCCGGTCGCTCCAGAAATCACCCACGGCCTTGCCCCGGAACGCCGCATATTCCGCCCGGCCACCCCACCAGGACCAGTTGTCAACCAGGGGGATGATCAGGCGAACCCCCTGCTCGTTGGCGACTTGCAAGACCTGATCGAGCGCGCGAAAGGCGTCCTCGTTGAACCGGCCAGGACCAAGCACATGGCGCGGGACACCGGGCGCGTCATTCGTCGAGGCAACGGAGATGACGTAGGTCCTGGCAACCCGCCCCCCCATCTGCCGGATGGTCGACAGTGCATCGTTGATTTCAAATCGGTCAGGCAGGCGCCACCCGGTGGTTCCGTCACACGTAAAGGGAAGATTATCCTCGACGAGATGCAGATTAGGGATATTCCAGGAGATGAAACGGAACGGCTTGCCGTCCTCCACCAGTTGATCCCCCTGCGCACGGATGAACCCATTGAAGGGGACAACGGCATAAAGGGAGGTGGCGAAGGTCAGTGCGGCGAGGGATAAGACAAGGCCTCTCATAGCGACGACTTTTCCAGCTTGTCATACCAGTTGAATTTAATGAAGACGGTGGTGGCAAGCAGCAGGGCGGCGATCATGCCGGCCCAGGCCCAGTACTGCAGCACGATGTAGATCGGCAACGCCGTGAGACAGAGTTGCCAGACGATGCCGACCAGGACATTGCCGGTATCGCGCTTGAAATTCGGGTTTGGCCGGAACGCCGGATCCTCCCGCATGACCTTCTCCCGGATCGGGCCCCAGAACCCCCACGGGTTTACCGTCTTATAGAACTGCTTGAGCGTGGCTTCGTCCTCCGGCTGACTCAACAGCGTGCCCAGGATACAGCCCACGGCAGAGACCAGGAAGATGACCGGAAAGAGATACAGCGGGTTGCTGACTGGATGACCGAGCACCAGCCGGGCGAGGTTGGGCAGGAACATCGCGCTGAAGATGCCGGTGACCATGCCCCAGAAATAGCCGTAACCGTTGAACCGCCACCAGTACCACTTCAGCACATTGGCCATGACGTAGCCGCCGTAGAGCGCACCCACGATCCACATCATGATATCTGTGATGCGCGTCGCCAGGAGCCCGAACAGGATCCCCACCAGCAGGACGACCACGCACGCGACACGGCTCATCGTGACCTGCGTCCGGGGGGCAACCCCGGGATTGATAAAGCGCTTGTAGATATCGTTGACGATATAGGCGGGCGCGGCATTGATGGTGGCGGCGAAATTCGACATGAATGCGGCAAGCAAGCCCGCCAACAGGAAACCCACCACGCCGGAAGGGACATATTGCGTCAGCACGATAGGCAGGATCTTTTCAAAGTCCGGCTTGTCCATCGCGCGCAGGTCGGTCATGCAGAACGCCAGCGCCAGCACCGTGATACCGGTGATCATCAAGTAACGCGGGAAATAGAGGGCCACGTTGACCATGCCGTTCATCAGCGAGGCCTCGCGCGGGTTGCGCGTGGCAAGAATGCGCTGCATGTCGTAATTCGGCGCCGGCCCGGCCAGGCTCGCCAGCACCCCCTTGAAGAACATCATCCCGAAGATGATCATGAAGAACTCGTTGCCGTCAGCCTTGATGGCATCGTTGACCTTGTCGAAGATCCCCGTCCAATCCACCCCCAAAGTCCAGCCGAAGAAGGGATTCGCCCATCCGGCCGGGACCACGTGGCGGATCATCTCCGGCGAGACCTTCCAGATCGCAATTACGCCGATGGCGATCGAGGTTATGGTCAGGATGCTGAACTGGAGCACCTCGGTGATGACCACACTGACCATACCGCCCTTGATCGCGTAGAGCGACGTGAGCCCGAGGATGATCAGGGCGTACAGGTTTTCATCGGTGAACAACCCGGTGGCGTTGCCGGTGAAGTGCCAGGGTAGCATCACTACGGCAAACTTGCCAATGCCCTTGAAGGCGTAAGCCAACATACCGACAACGTTCACCAGCGCGAAGAAAACCACGCTCAGGTGGGCGAGATTCGCGCCTGTCCCGCGGCCGAAGCGGGTCTGGATCCAGTCCGCCCCGGTCATGGCATTGGAACGGCGCAACCAGGCGCTCAGGAACATCATCAGGAAGATCTGGTTGAAGACCGGCCACAGGAACGGCAGCCAGATGCTTTTGGCCCCGTACACAAACAGGATATAGACCATCCACATCGTGCCGCTGATGTCAAACATGCCGGACGCATCCGAGATGCCGAGCATATACCAGCGCAAGGATTTCCCACCGAGAAAATAGGCGTCCAGGTCTTTTGAGCCGCGCCGCGAGACCCATAAGCCGACCAGGATGACGGTGGCGAAATAGGCGACGATAATGATCAGGTCGAGAGCATGTAACTTCATCCGGAGAAGATATCAAACAGCGCGAGCTTGTAAATTATTTCGTATAAGTGGTCGACGGCTAATAGAGGAGGAATTCATGGATGGTGAATTCGCCTGGCTTGACGATGCGTAGCCGGAACGCCTGCGCCGTTACCGGCGCCAGACGGATCCAGGTCCGTTCATAAAGCGCCGAGCCTTTGCCGATGACCTGCCAGTGACCGCCTACTTTTGCCTGAACCTCGAAATCACCGGGGCCGCAAGACTTGTGCCCGATGTCGATGCTGAGATAGGCGCAAGACGCCACAACGGGTTTGCCCGCGTCCACCTCCAGCCAGGGTTCGCGATCGGTTTTATCCGGACTCCAGCCCTGGTCTTTGCCATTACAGACATTGGAGGCATTCCCGGGATTACTGGTGGCCGTACAGGGCTTACCAAAGGTGACGGACTGCGGGATCTGCGAAATTTTCATGCCTTCCACGCTGCCGTTGAGCTCGAGATCGAGAATCATATCGATCTGATCGGCAGGCCCCTTCGCATCGATTGATATTACCGCCCCACGATCAGGTCGCGCCGTCTGGCGCAGCGATGCCTTGCCCTGCGTCAGGCAAGTTAGCTTGACAATCTTGCGGTCAATGACCGGCAGGGTGAAGGGTCCGTTGTCCGGAAACATCACATGCAGATAGATATGGTTGTCGCGCCAGGTGCTGCCGCCATACGAAGCCGCAGGGAACGGCCCGCCACGGGTGCCCTTGACCGTTTGCCCATACGTTTTCAGCCAGGCCCCGAGTTCCTCGAAACGGGCCACATGCCGGGGGTCGAAAGTACCGTCGGCCATCGGCCCCATATTGAGCAGAAAATTGCCGTCGCCCGTGGCGCACCAGATCAGATCCTGCAGCAGACGGCGGAATTCCTTGGGAACATCGTTGCGATACGACCAGCCAACAGCGAGGGTTTCGCACATTTCCCACGGACGATTGGTGCTGAATCTACCGATCCGGCGTTCCGGCGTCTCGAAATCGCCTCGCCCCTTGTCGTAGGCGCGGCCGTTGATCATGGCCTTCGGCTGCAACTGGCGCACCATGGACACCAATTTATCGGAGCCGTTATCGTCGCTCGATGTACTGCCACCGTCAAACCACATCTCCATGACCTCGCCATAGCGTGTACACAATTCCCTCACCTGGCCGTGCAGGAAATCTCGATATTGATCGGTAGCCGGGGTAAACATGGGATTCTTCATCCCGGAGGCTTTCTTTTCAGCCCAACTGCGCTGGTCGGTGGTCTGGATCGGGTTCCACCAATCCATCGGTGAATAATAGATACCCAGGCCCACGCCCTGCTTGTGGCATTCCCTGGCCAGCTCGGCCAAGGGGTCGCGCCCGAACGGGGTTTTGGTGATCTTATACTCGGACAGTGCGGTATCAAACATGCTGAAACCGTCATGATGCTTGGAAACAAAGACGATGTAGGAGAATCCATTCTGCTTGACCATTGCGACCCACCTGGCGGCGTCGAATTTAACCGGGTTGAAGGTCTTCCACAAGTTGTCGTATTCAGCGACATTGGATTTCTCCCCCGGCCTCAACTCAAAGAAACGCTGATCCTTGCGGCTCCAACTGATCTCCCATTCGGGCCGCTGCGAGACCGGACCCCAATGAATAAACAATCCGAGCCGCAAGTCCTTCCATTGCCCGATTGTGGCGCGGTCGAGGGGCGTCAGCGCGTATGACTCCTTATCCTGCTTCCTGTCCGTTTTCGTCTGCAGTTCTTCAGCCCTGGGCGCCTGATCTTCAGCCCCGGCCACCGCGCTGCCCATCACCAAAACGCACAACATCCACTTAACACTTCTTTTCATTTTCCGCCCTTATGTGGAGATTCACCGGCGTCCCATAGGACGCCGGTGAATAGGATCTGGTCTTGAGTTACGGATAGCGTTTCCGGTGGTTTATTCTCTTTGTTTCGTTTTGATCAAGTAGTCCCCACCCTGCTTGCTCCGCTTGACTGAGTTCAACCAGACTTCCAACTCCGCCTTCATCCTTGCAACCACGTCAGGATGCAGGGCGGCAATTTCATTTGTTTCAGAGATATCCGTCGTCAGGTCGTAAAGCTCGTACTTGTCACTGTCGACGGCCACCTTGTGGAGCTTGTACCGGTTGTCCATCCAGACCGCCGGCCCCTCCTCGTGGGTCACCGGTCCGGGATGCCAGAACCCGATCGGTTTGGGGCGATCCTTCATCTGTCCATCGATAAGCGGCAGGATGCTGATCCCGTCAAGCGGCAGCACCTGGTCGGGAATCTCGATCTTCAGGAGATCCACGATAGTCGGATAGAAATCCGTCGTGCATACAGGAATATCGCATACGGCCGGCTTTTTGATCCGCGCCGGCCACTCCATCAGGCCGGGAACCCGGATGCCCGCCTCCCACAATTGTCCCTTGTGCCCGCGCAACACGCCATTGGAGCCGAACGTATCCTTGGGTGATTTTTCATCATCCCAGGCGCCGTTATCGCTGTTAAAGACAAGCAACGTGTTGTCGGCGATACCGAGCTTTCGCAATGCCTTGCGCAAAGTCCCCATACTACGATCGACGCCGATGATCTCCCCGTAATACGGCGAGCCACCTGCAGCCTTGAGATCCTCGGGGGTCGGTGCCAGAGGAACATGGGGGCTGCCGAACCAGATACAGGCCAGGAACGGCTTGTCCTGCTTCGCATTCCTTTCGATAAAAGTCAGCGCCTCGGCAACAATGGCATCCGAACCGTCTCCAGGCACCTTAACCTTTTC
>CAZMSS010000082.1:0-11081 GCA_964568965.1 uncultured Verrucomicrobiota bacterium
ACCCTCCTTCGTCCCGCTAAAACGGGACTACGAAGGGCAGGCTGATTTAAGAAATGAGGAAAATACCCGCAACGGTTCTTCCCGAAGAATTAAGAGAAATCAACTCCAGTTGAGCTTCGCGCCTCAAAACCCACTTTCCCGAATTCACTGGAGCGGTGTTGCGGGATTTTTGATTTCGGTACCCCGAAACAAAAATACCGCAACATTGTCTTCTCTTCTCTGGATTTCTTTCATTTCCCAAATCAGTGGTGAAGTCCTCTCTTCCCGGCGTGTCTATTGCGTGAAGAGTGAGGTGACGCAATGGGTGTCGGAGAGATCGGGTAGTACCACGTCGGCGCCTGCGGCCTTCAAGGCCTCCACGGTGAACTTGCCGGTGGCGACGGCGACGGCGACGGCCCCGATGGCATGGGCGGCATTGATGTCATTGGGCGTGTCACCGACCAGAAAACAGGCTTTCATTGCCTGCCCCGGTTCCATGCGGGCCTGAATCCGTTGCAGCGCCAGCCGGGCGATCTCGTTGCGGTCGGCATGTTCGTCGCCGAACGCCCCCAGCACGAAATGGTTGTGAAGGTCAAACTGCTGGAGCTTGATCCAGGCGCAGGCCTCGACATTGCCGGTGACCAGCCCGAGGAGCACGTCCGGTTCCGCAGAGAGGGTTTCAAGGAGTTCCCTGACCCCGGGGTACAGGACCAGTTCCGCCTGGTGGGCGGCCGCAGCCAGCTCCAGCGGAAGTTGACGGTGAAACCGGTCGCAGTCGTCCCGGGTCAGGGGAAGCCCATGGTGAACCATGACCTGCCGGAGAACGTTCAGATCCGTGTTTCCCGCAAAGTTGATATACGTCAGGTTGTCCTTGAGCCCGAAGGTGGTCTCCAGCGCCCGGACAAAAGACTGGCGTCCCACCCCGCGCATGTCGAGCAGGGTGCCGTCAATGTCGAAAAGAACGGCGGTGATATCAGGCATTGGGGAAATCGATCATGGTCTGGCGGTAGACGTCGGGAAGGCCGATGTCGAAACGGCGGCCCTTGACAACGCATCCCACGAATCCGTCCAGTTTGCGGAGTTCATCCAGGCAGGAGGTGAGCTGGAACTCGCCGCGTTCGCGGATATTGTTCCGGATATTTTCCTCAAGCAGGTGGAAGATCTGGGGCTTAATGATGTATATCCCGAAAACCGTCAGGAACGTATCCGGTGCCAGGCCGTCCACCTGAAGGTGCCTGCGGGCATAGTCTGCATCGGGCTTTTCAGCGAACTCGGTGATGTTCAGGATTTCGCCTTCCTTCTGCCACATGCCGGTGACGCACCCGAAATGCTTCACCTGGTCGGCAGGCATGGCCTTCAGCCCCACCACGCTCATCCCGGTCTTCTCGTACACGTCCATCAGCTGGCCTGCGCAGGACCGTGCGGCCTGGGTCGCGTACAGGTGGTCGCCCAGCATCAGCAGGAACGGTTCCTCCTTTACGAAATCCCGCGAGCAATACACCGCGTGCCCGAACCCTTCCTGGGTATCCTGGGTCAGCAGTTTCACGCGGCGCCCCACATCCAGGAGATACTGGCTGTATTCCTGGTTTTCCCGGGAGAGCTTGTTGAAGTTCTCGATCGGCGGGGGGGAGTGGAAAAAGTCCTCAAACACTTCCTTGTCATGGGTCTGCACAATGAGGCCGACTTCCTCCACGCCGGAATTGACGGCTTCCTCGACAATGATCTGGATGGCGGGTTTCATGCGGCCCTGCCGGTCCATGATGGGAAAGAGTTCCTTCTTGAGGGCCTTGGTGGCAGGGAAAAGGCGGGTGCCGAACCCGGCGGCGGGAATCACGGCCTTGCGCAGTCGCCGGCCGGTCTGCAGGACCAGCCGCAGGGCGCTCATCTTGAGGTCGCGTTCGATGATCTCAATGACTTTTTCCTGGGTCTCCAGGTCCTTGACGATGAACTGGGCTGTGCCGTCGCCCTGCGAGCCGACTCCCTTGCCGCCCAGGACCAGGGGCTGGAGCGGGGCGTAGTTCAACAGCTTGTGGAGTACCGGAGCGGTCAATTGGGAGGGGCAGGCGGGCATGCAGTACCGGTCGAATTCAGCCTGGGCTTCCCGCATCAGTTCGCCGAGGAGCGGGGCATTGCCTTCCCGCAGGGCCTCCGCGGCCCGGTTGGTGATGCCGGCGCTGATGGGGCCGAGATATTTCTGAACCCCCTTCTGGACGTCGTCCTCCGCGAAGGGATAGCAGTGGTTCAAGTGGTTCAGGATTTCGCGGGTATCTTTGCCGGCATGCAGGTCCACGATGACAAAATGGAGGTCATTGGGAATGTTCAATTCCGACACGTCAATCCGGTCGCCGTCGAAGGTCATCATGATCGGGCGGTTCCCGTAGGCACAGCCCTGGTCCATGCGGCCGCAGCGCGACGGTGTGGTGATTTCGCCCAGGTAGGCAAATTCCATCTCGCCCCGGACCGTCATCTTGAGGTCATAGATCCGGTTGAAGGCGCGCGCCACCATCACGCACACCGCCGCGCTGGAGGAAAGCCCCTTCTTGATCGGCAAGTCGGTCAGGGTGTTGTTCAGCTCAAGTCCCCGGACCCGGTAATGGGTCAGCACCTGGTAGGCGACGCCGGCGGCATAACTGAAGAATCCACCTTTCTGGGCCTCAATGAGGAGGGCGTCGCGGTCCATGGGGACCTCGTAGGGGCCGAAGGGGGTGCCGTCGCTCAGCGTCGTTTTGACAATCAGCTTATTGGGATGGGGTTTGACCTCGGCGTGCAGGCCCTGGTTGGTGCCGGCGATGATGGTGAACCCTTTTTCCAGTTCACCGTTGATGCGGCGGTAGCTTCCCGCCCAATCGGTGTGTTCGCCAAATAGACAAATGCGGCCCGGCACAAATAATTTCATAAACAGAGACCCCCGAATTCAAACCCCCGCTCCCCCTTCCATGAGGGCAGGGAATCCATACGCTACCGTTGTCCCAGCAGTTTCGCAATCCCTGATCGCAATTCATTCATATCCTTGAACGTGAAGTCAGCTGAGCCCGGGGTCGCCTTTTCCCCGACGAGGATGGTCCGGCATCCGGCGGCCTTGCCGGCCTCGGCGTCGCCCGGGGAATCACCCACCATCCAGGATTCGGCCAGGTTGATCTGGTGCCGGCGGGCTGCCTCAAGGATCATGCCCGGCTTCGGCTTGCGGCACTCGCACGCGTCCCTGTCATGGGGACAATAGAAGATGTCGAGCAGGCTGAGGCCGTGCTGTTCCCGGAGAATAGCCTGGAGCCGCCGATGCATATCGTCCACGGTTTCGGCGGTCATGCATCCCAGCGCCACACCCCGCTGATTGGAGATGATGACGGCACCAAAGCCCAGGCTGGTGACAATGCGCAGGGTGTCCACGAATTCAGGCAGGAGATGGAAATCCTCCCACCGTTCCACGTAGCCGGGGCCCGGGGACTGGTTGACGATTCCATCACGATCGAAGAACACGCATTTCTTCATGCGACTCACTTTACCTCAAAATCGGTTTCGAAAAATATCTGGGATCGTACAGAACCCACCATATAGGCCACAACCCGTAATTTATGCCGGCCCCGGGGCAGGGCGGCGGGATCCAGGGTAACGTCCGGGCTTTTGCCGGTTGCCTGAACTGTCTTGCCGTCCAAGAGGAAGAGGAATCGATTGAAAAACTCCCCGTCCCGGGAGCGCAGGGTAGCGGTTACCACCCTGCGTTCCGCGAGGGTGCCCGAGGGCAGGCCGTCGAGGGTGAGGCTCGAAGACGGCCCCCAGGGGGTGGCGAGGGGATCGCCGATAATGAGGATTTGAAGGGGGCAGCGGATGGCTTGGAAATAACTCTCGAGCACGGTGCAGCCCGCCACAGGAAACACAAAAATGCGGGCGGACGGGAATTTGGACCAGATTGACAGGGGCTCGGAGACTGTCCCGGCGGCGGCGGTGGCCCCGGCCCGGATCCATTCCGTGATCTTGGTCTGGCCGCTGCTTTCAAAGGCGGCGCCAAAACTGGTCAGGTTGTCGGCGATGGCGCCGGGGCGAAACGTGAAGCGGGAGGCCGACAGGGCGGGGATGTCCGCAGCCCCCGTCATGATTCCCGTCAATGCCAGGTTATCCCGCGGATAGTCATTGGTGATCACCGTGGTGATACCCTGCCCGGTCAATTCGCGGACCGCGGGTGCAAATTCCCATTGCCGGCAGAGGGAGCGGACATCGGTATTGGTGACGATCACCACCGTGCCCCCGGGCCTGGTGTGATCCGAGCGTGCCCCGGCGCGCAGGCAGGCCTGGATTTCCTCGCGGGTATTGCCGGCGGGCCCCATGAATCCCAGCAGCATGCTGGGCAGGGGAAAGTCCTTTCCCTGCCAGGAGTGCTGAACATCGAGCGATTGGGGCGGAAACCCCGGATGGACCGGGGTGTCGGGGCCGGCAAAGAGGGGGGAGGCATAGGTGCCGCGCCTGATGTCTTCCCCGGGGGGGAGCTTGCCTTTCACGAACGTGAATCCCTGGAGGGAGACCGGCGGGGTGGACGTGATGCGGATGGGGAAATCCAGCGAATACACCCAGGCCAGGATGTGGTCGTCCACGCCCTGCTGGAGTCCCGCCTCCTGCGCCGGCTTGAGGATCAGGCGCGTGAAGTCATCCGGCGACATGTCGAGGGAGGGCGCCGCCGGAAGCTCAAGCGTGACCAGGTTGGCGGCGGGAATATGGCGGAGCTCGGCATACTCCCGCGCCAGCTCCAGGGACCGGGGGGAATTCCGGTTGGCCAGAAGCAGGACTTCATGCGGGCCCAGGGCGAAGGCGAACTGGGCGAGGAGGGTGATGACGGCTAAATACCGGAGCATCCCCCTATCTCCCGGTTTTCGGCAGACTGATCGGGCAGGGCTTGAGGTTCCAGACCTCGCGCGAATACTCCAGAATCGTTCGGTCGGAACTGAACTTGCCCATGTTGGCAATGTTCATGACCACCATCCGGTCCCACTTGTCCTGATCCCGGTAGGTTTCATCCACCAGTTTCTGGGTTTGAATATACGCCTCGAAATCGGCCAGGTGCATATAGTAGTCGCCGTGCTCCAGCAGGGCTTCGCGGATCGGCCGGTAGAGACCCGGCTGCTCGAGGTTGATGAAGTCGCCCGAGAGGAAGTCGATGATTGTCCGGATGGACTCATCATTGTTGTAATACTCCCAGGGGTTATAGCCCGCCTTGCGCAGGGCGTTGATCTCCTCGACGGTTTTGCCGAAGAGGAAGAAGTTATCCGCCCCGACCTCCTCGCGGATTTCGATATTGGCGCCGTCGAGCGTGCCGATGGTCAGCGCGCCGTTGAGGGCGAACTTCATGTTGCCTGTGCCGCTGGCCTCGGTTCCCGCCGTGCTGATCTGTTCGCTCAGGTCGCTGGCCGGGATGATCCGCTCCGCCAGGGAAACCCGGTAGTCGCTCAGGAAGACCACCTTCATGCGTCCCCGCACGTCGGGGTCGGTGTTGACCACGGCGGAGAGGTCGTTGATGAGCTTGATGATCAGCTTGGCCATGGCGTAACCCGGCGCCGCCTTGCCGCCGAAGATGAAGGTGCGCGGGAGCATGTCAATCCCGGGGTTCTTCTTGATCTGGGTGTAGCGGTGCATGATGTGCAGGCAGTTGAGGAGCTGCCGCTTGTATTCATGCATGCGCTTGACCTGGACGTCAAAGAGCGAGGCCGGGTCGATGTCGACGCCATGGGCCACGCGAATGTAGTCCGCCAGTTTCTGCTTGTTGTCCAGTTTGATCTGGCGCAGGCGGGCCTTGAAGTCGGGATCCTTCGCGTAGCGCTCCAGCTTCTTAAGCTGGTAGAGGTCCTTGACCCAGCCATCCCCGATCTTCTTGGTGATATGGGCGGCGAGGGCGGGGTTGCTCTTCAGCAGCCACCGGCGCTGGGTGATGCCGTTGGTCATGTTGGTGAACTTCTGCGGCCACAACTCGAAGAAGTCGCGGAACAGGGTTTCCTTGAGGAGCTCGGAGTGCAGCTTGGCCACGCCGTTGACCTTGTGGCTGCCCACGACGGCCAGGTTGGCCATGCGGACCTGTTTCTCGTGCCCTTCCTCGATCATCGACAGGCGCGCCAGACGCTCATGGTCGTTGGGGAACTTGTTCATCACCTGGCGCAGGAACCGCCGGTTGATCTCATAAATGATGGTCAGGTGCCGGGGCAGCAGGTCCTCGAACATGCGGACGGGCCATTTCTCAAGGGCTTCGGGCATGATGGTGTGGTTGGTGTAGCCGAACACCCGGGTGGTGAGGTCCCAGGCAAGGTCCCATTCCAGACCGTACTCGTCAATGAGCAGGCGCATCATCTCGGCGATTCCCATGGCGGGGTGGGTGTCGTTCAGCTGGATGGCGACCTTGTCGGGGAGCACGCGCCAGTCGGTGTTGCTGACCCGGAAGCGGCGCAGGATATCCTGGATGGAACAGGACACGAAGAAGTACTGCTGCTTGAACCGCAATTCGCGACCCTGCTCGATCCGGTCGTTGGGATAGAGGATCTTGGTGATGTTTTCGCGCAGGATTTTCTGCTCATAGGCCCGGATGTAATCGCCGTTGTTGAAGAACGACAGGTCGAACTCTTCCGACGCCTTGGCTGTCCAGAGGCGGAGGTTGTTGACCGTATTGTTGCCGTAGCCGGCGACGGGGAAGTCATAGGGCATCCCGATGATGGTGTCGAAATTGATCCAGCGGGAGACGTGGCGGCCCTGCTCGTCGCGTTCATCCTTCACCTCGCCGCCGAAATGGACGGGGAACTGGTATTCGGGGCGCTCGATGTCCCATGGCGTCCCGTCGCGCAGCCAGTTATCGGGCTCCTCGACCTGGTGCCCGTCGCGGAGCGCCTGGCGGAATATGCCGTAATCATAGCGGATGCCGTAGCCGTACCCCGGCAGTTCCAGGGTGGCGAGGGAGTCAATGAAGCAGGCGGCGAGCCGGCCGAGGCCGCCGTTGCCGAGGGCGGCGTCGCGTTCGAGGTCGCGCAGGTAATTCCAGTCGAGCCCGAGCTCGGCCATGGCCTGCGAGACGATCTGGTCGAGCCCGAGGTTGATGACATTGTTCCCCATCGCCCGGCCGATGAGGTATTCCAGCGACAAGTAATAGACCCGCTTGACGTTGCGGGAGACGTAGGTCTGGCTGGTTTCAATCCAGCGCCCGACGAGGCGGTCGCGGACGGCCATGGCCAGCGCGATATAGCGGTCATGGTCCGTGGCGGAGTACTGGTCGCGGGCAAGGGTGTAGCGCAGGTGGTTTTCAAAACTCAACTTCAGGGCCTCGACGGTGTCGAGCGTGCGGTACTGGCGCAAATCCTCGGATGGGGCTGCCTGGACTTTACCCGTTTTCTTCGAAGAACCGGTTTTCTTTTCACTAGTCATGGTCATTTTCCTGTCTGCTGTATTGACAGCATGGAGTGTATCGAAGGGGGGCGGGGAAATCAAATGCCAAGCTTGATCCCGTTCCAGGGTCATGAGATCACCGGTATCGAGTCAGGGCCTTCTATTTTCCCCGGCCGTTCGGGGTGAAGATCGGGTGTTCGCGGTAGAGCGGGGAGAGGGTGTTCTGAAAAGCCTCGTGAATCACCATGGCGGCGACGCCGCGCAAGGGGGCGTATTCCGGCGAGGCGACGACCTCAATCGGCAACGCCTCCGTTCCCCGGCCTTGAAATTCAGAGTGGATGTGCCGCCGCAGGGACGGCAATAAAGCCTCATAGAGCGCCGGCTCCTGATCCCCGAGCAAAATGGCCTCCGGATCCACATACGCCGCCAGCGTGCCCACGTGTCTTCCCAGTCGCGCCATGGCTCGATCCGCGACATTCGCCGCCACGGGGTTCTTGCGGATTGCGTTCGCAAGGTCCAGGGGGGAGGGGGTGTTTCCCAGCGATGGCATCACCCGGCTTAGTTCCGCACCCAAGGCGGGCATGGCGCAATAGGTTTCAAGGCAGTCTGTCTTCCCGCAGCAGCATTCGCGGCCTTCTTCCCCGGCGCGCATGTGACCCAGCTCTCCCGCCCAGAAGTGGGCCCCGGTGTGAAGCCGGCCATTGATGAGCAGGGCGGATCCGATTCCCGTGCAGAGGCTGAGATAGACAACATTGCGCAACGAGGCCAGTCGTGGCTCGAACCACAAGGCTCCCCACAGGCTCGCTCTTGTGTCGTTCTCAAGCATCACAGGGACACCGAGGGCATGGCTCAGGGAAGCGGCCAGGGGAACGCGATGGATGTTCGGGAAGTGAATGGCCGAATGCCACAGCCCCTGTCCGGGATCGGTAATGCCAGCCAGCGAGACCCCGAATCCGAAAAGCCGCCCGGGACATGTGGATCGTACAGCCTCCAATCCTTCGATCAAGGCCGCCTGAATCGCGTCAGCTGAAAATTCCGATCCGATAGGCCGGCGGGTGTAATTTTCCACGCGCCCCTCCAACCCCACCTGGGCAAACTCAATACAGTCCGCCATCACGGTCCCGACGGCCACAAACCATCGGTTCGACGTGAACCCGAGGGGCGAACGGGGGTGATCCGGTTCCTGCAGTACAAGAACCCCCTCCTCCACCAGCTCATTTGTGAGATTGATGACACTGGATATCCGGATACCACTCGCTTTGCTGAGTTCAGCGCGCCGCTGAGGCCCGTGCTGTTGCATCAAACGTAAGAGTTGGAACCGGTTCCGATCCCGCTTGGCCGTCTGGTCAGAAATCATGGCTTTGAAATTACTATTTATTGCGAACATTAAAAGGGTAAACGAAGTTGACCGGCGATTAACTGTCATATATGTTAGTTTCATAATGAATAGTAAAGCAATCTGTTCAGATTCAGGAAGAATCAAGCCGCAACTGGACACGGGTTTCTTGCCTCTGATTGGCAAGTGGAGAAATTTTCAAGCAGAGGCTCGCACCGTCGCGGGGCACCGCCCGTTTATCCTGGCTTTGGAGCAACCTGGCGGCGCGGTGACGCACCGGCAGGGTCTCCTGTTTCCTGCCAACCATTCCCGTGCCTGTGAAAACGCGAGACATGTGGAACGCCTCGCCAAGTTCCTGCTTTGGGCGCAGGGTGGGCGTCGGATCTATTTTAGCGGGCCGGGGGAGATCGCCGCATCGTTGCGGAAGCATTACGCCGAAACCCCGGAGGGGCGTTTCGACAACGAGCTCATCGGGCATAAAATCTTTGGCGGTTCCATTGAAGTGCTGGAGGTCACGCCTGACGCAGTACCCGCGGGAAACATTCCGGCGCGGCGCATCGGGGGACAGTGGAGCGGCTGCCGGATCGGATTTGACCTGGGCGGGAGCGACCGCAAGGTCGCGGCGGTGATCGATGGCAAGGTGGTCTTCTCGGAGGAGATCGCGTGGCAGCCCTACTTCGAGAAGGATCCCGCCTACCATTACGAGGGCATCATGGATTCCCTTCGCCGTGCCGCCCAACACCTGCCGCGCGTGGATGCCATCGGAGGCAGCGCCGCGGGCGTGTATGTGAACAACGAAGTCCGCGTGGCCTCGCTCTTCCGCGGGGTGTCGCCGGAGCTTTTTGACGCCCGGGTCCGGGGCCTTTTCCACAGGATCCGGCGCGAGTGGAACAATGTGCCGCTGATCGTGATGAACGACGGGGAGGTTACCGCGCTGGCGGGGGCCATGGCGCTGGGCGACAACGCCGTGCTGGGGATCTCGATGGGCACCAGCCTGGCGGCAGGGTTTGTGACTCCGGATGGCTCGCTGACCCCCTGGCTCAATGAACTGGCATTTGCTCCGATCGATGCCCGGCCTGATGCGCCTGCGGATGAGTGGTCGGGCGATCGGGGGTGCGGGGTTCAGTATTTCTCGCAACAGGCCATTCCGCGCCTGGCGGCGGCCGCCGGCATTGACCTTCCTGCGGCAATGCCCCTGCCCGAGAAACTGGTGACGGTGCAGGAGTTGATGGCCAAGGATGATCCCCGTGCCCGCAGCGTCTATGACACAATCGGGGTATGGTTTGGATACGCCATCCTCCTGTATGCCGACTTCTATCCGGTCCGGAACATCCTGGTGCTGGGGCGGGTGACGAGCGGTCCGGGCGGCGAACGGATTCTCTGCGAGGCCCGGCGGGTGCTTGACGCCGAGGCTCCCGACTTTGCGCGGGACCTGCGGTTGACGATGCCGGACGAAACAAACAAACGCCATGGCCAGGCCGTGGCTGCTGCCAGCCTGCCTGGCGTCGAGGAGTAGGTCCATGAGCAATCCCTATGTGAATTGGATACGGGACTTGGAAAACTGGATGATGCAGGGAAAGCGCATTGTGCCGGGCGGGTTTGCCGTGCCGGGCGCGGCGTCCGAAGCCATGCCCGCGCCGGGCGGGGCGCTCCTGTTTTCCCCGCACCCCGATGACGAATGCATCGTGGGCGCGCTGCCGTTGCGCCTTGGCCGTGAGGCGGGACTGGCGGTGACGAATATCGCCGTGACCCTCGGCAGCAACCGGGATCGCCGCGCCGGGCGCTGGGATGAGTTGCGCAACGCCTGTGGTTTCCTCCGGTGGGGCGTGCACCGTGCGGCGCCCGGAGGGCTTGAAAAGATCTCGCCCAAGGGCCGCCTGGAGGATCCCGCCAACTGGTTGAATGCCGTTGAGGCCATCCGGGACCTCCTGGCCCGGTGTCAGCCCCGCGTGGTGTTTTTCCCCCATGTCGCCGATTGGAATGGCACGCACATCGGGGTGCACCATCTGGTCATGGAAGCGCTTGCGGGAATGCCGCCCGCATTTGAGTGCGTCGTCGCGGAGACTGAATTCTGGGCGGCCATGGACACCCCGAACCTGATGGTGGAGTCCAGCGCAGGCGATGTGGCCGACCTGGTGGCGGCGATCTCGCTGCATGTCGGCGAAGTCCAGCGGAATCCTTATCATCTCACCCTTCCTGCCTGGATGCAGGACACTGTGCGGCGGGGTGGTGAAATCGTGGGAGGGCAGGGGGGCGCGGCGCCTGACTTCACGTTTTGCACCCTGTACCGGATCCGGTGCTGGAAGCGTGGCGCGGCGCGGGTGCTTCCGCTTTCGAAGCGTGCGGTGGCCAAGGGCCAGTCGGTGCGGGACTGGTGGGCGGATATCCAGCAGGCGATGGCCGTGATGTGATTTTC
>CAZMSS010000083.1:0-10900 GCA_964568965.1 uncultured Verrucomicrobiota bacterium
CCGGTCGCCCCGGTCAAACCAATCGGACCCGTCGCGCCAGGGATACCGGGAATGTTCACCGTTTGCGGGGTCGTGCAACATGGCGTGCAAGGTGTTGGGCTCATAAAATCATATCTGTTGACATTTTCAAGCCAAAAGGCTACCAGTTGACATGCGCCTATTCGCGTTAAAAGTCAACCGTTAAGTGAAATCCGCGTATAACACATTGTATCCAGACACATGGTCGGACTTGGCCATAGAGTTCAACGCCATCGTGTCCGGCGGCCACTGGCTGAACGCGAAAGGCCAGAAGTGCGGTCTCGGCCTGTTCGGCCATTTCATGGCGGCCCGAAAGCTCATCTGGCCCGAACGCTATCGGCACGAATGGACCGATTTGCTCTACCGGAACTTCATCGCCAACGACATCACGATTATGATGGGCTGCGCTTCTTCCCAGAAAACAAGCCATGCTGCGGAATACGTGTTGCTCAGGTACTGGATGTCCCCCGAAAACACGCTGATAGTGGTGTCCACCATTGACATGGACAAGCTCGACACGGGCGTTTTCGGTGAGATCAAAATGCTCTGGGAGAAGGGCCGGGACCGATACCCTTGGTTGTCTGGGAACCTGCTCGAACACCGAAGATTCATTTCCAGCGACAACATTGAAGAGGGTGACGTGCGGGACTTCAGAAGGGGCATCATTGGAAAGCCTTGCTACACCGGGGGGCGTTGGGTGGGGCTTGGAAAGCTCGCCGGAACCAAGCAGGAAAACATAATTTTCCTTGCGGACGAGCTTCAATTCATGGCCGAGACGTTCATTCATTCTTGGCCAAACCTGTTTTCAAACGGCAACGTGAAGATCATCGGCAGCGGCAACCCCAAGCACGACCCTGACGACCAGCTTGGAACCGCCGCAGAACCCAAAGAGGGTTGGGGAAGCATTGGCGAGCCCACCGCCACTACTACCTGGAAAACCCGGCACTTGGGCGGGGTATGCGTCAACTTGGTGGGTACTGACAGTCCGAACTTCAGAGCCGCAGACAAAGGAGAGAAAGAGCCCTACCCCAAGCTGATTGGCCCCCGGTTCGCCGAACGCATCGCTCACGATTGGGGCGCGGACTCGCCGGAGTACTACAGCCAAGTCAAAGGCGTGATGCGGATTGACATGGCGGTGAAGCGCGTCATCACCCGAATGTTGTGCCGCGAGCATGGGGCGCTTGGGAAGGTGATTTGGTCCGGGAAGCCCACGACCAAGGTAATGGGCATTGATCCGTCCTACGGCGGTGGGGATGCCTGCATCGAAGTGATCATCGAATGGGGTGAGGACGTTGCCGGTGTCGAGATCATCCGCGTGGCATCCTGGAAGCAGATTAAGCTGAACGTATCGAAAGACAAGTCGGTGGAAGACCAGATTGCCGACGTGGTGTTTGAGGACCTTGAACGAGAGAAAATCCCATTCCAGAACTGCTTTTACGACCCCTACGGCAAGGGAACGATGGGTTTTGCATTCTCGCGGCGCTTCCCCCAGGGTAGGTCGCCTATTCCGGTGGACAGCGGCGGGAAGCCTACCCCGCGTCCGGTGCGGGCGGGCCTGTTCGTTGATGAGTCCGACACCTTTGGAATCACGACCAAGCGCCTGAAGCGGTGCGATGAGCACTACTCGAAATTCGTGTCTGAGGCGTGGTTCTCAGTGCGCTACGTGATCGAGGCGGGCCAGATGCGCGATTTCCCTGAGAGCATCATGCTTGAAATGTGCGGGCGCAAATACGACACGGTGGCGGGCAACAAGATCGAGGTTGAGCCCAAGGACGAAATGAAGGACCGGGGACTGAAGAGTCCGAACGAAGCCGATGCACTTTGCGTAGCCCTGGAAGGCGCACGCCAGCGCGGCTTCAAGATCGGACAACTGAGCAACTCGGTCGTCACCGACAAGGAAGAGGACGATTTCTTCGCTGAGGAAGCCAAGAAGTGGAAGGACACCATTCGGTCGAAACTGCTGAAATATGCCTAACCCCTGTAGGTTGAAAACATACGAGGTAACGCCCCCCGGAGGCTACCCCTACCTGGAGCCCGACGGCCACAAGTTCGGCTCTTCCCCCATGATCGAAGACACGGCGCGGCGCGTGGCGGCCTACCGGGCGTCCAACGGCCGGCCCCGCGCTTCGGTGCGGGAAGCCCTTGAGGACGTGGACCAATACACTTGCGCCCGTCTGGGCAACATGGCCCAGTGGTGTCTCTGCAACGACCAAGCGGCGGGCAACATCTCGTTCGGGCCGTCCAGCCCGATAGTCTCGCCATGCCGCGGGTGCGGAGTACAGGTGTGATATGAATGTGCTGACCGAAATCAAAAATGACATCACCGGCGCTCAGGCCCTAGCCGACTGGCTCGGCGGCGAGACCCCGGTGGACTGCTTGGTCGCGCTATGCCGGGCCGACTGCTGCGTCCAGGGCAACGACGGAAAGCCCTGTCTGGAAAACGTAGAACCGGGTTGGTGGTCGCGCCACCTGAAGGAGCCGGTGGCCCGCTGGATTACGAAAGAGTTGGAAGAGAAGAACCGCATGTCGCTGAAGACCCCGCATGACGATCAATTGCACATTTGCCGGGTGTGCCAGTGCTGTTTGGCTCTTAAAGTGTGGACGCCCGCCAGTGTTTTACGACGGCACGTCAGCAAAGACAAATTGAACAAAATGCCCAGCTTTTGCTGGCAACGGAAGGAACTACTGTGAACTTTTCAGATGCAAGCCGGGTGTTGGCTACAATCCGAGCCGGGGATGAAGTTGAAAAAAACAGGGGAGATAACCGTGTTAAGGTCAACAACGCAGCCAATGCGTTTCCACCTCTTACCAAAGAAGAAGCTGATTCTGTAGGACTGAAAATAAATATCAATTGGGGTGAACTAATGAACACCATTGCTCACGCTCGCCGCCAATATCTGACGGCGTTTTTGAGCAGCGAGACTTTCTTCAAGGTGAAGCTTCCCTACGCCCCGGCAGAGCACCAAAGCGAATGGGAGGAGTTCATTACCAAGGAGATCAACCGTCCCTTGCGCAAGTCCCTCAAGTATTTCGAGCTTCACAACTCAAGGTGGTCCTCTGTAGTCACACACGGCGTCGGGGCGATGCGCTGGCCGCACGCCGACGAGTGGTGTCCAAAATTTGTCCCCATGTCGGACCTTCGGATTCCGACCGACACCACGCTGGACTTCGAGAATCTTGGATGGTATGCCGTCCGGCACATCTACACGCCGTTCGAGTTGATTAAAGAGGCATTCAGACCGGGCAAGGCCAACGGCTGGGACAAGAAGGCGGTGGTGGACATGGTGAAGAACTACAAGGAGATCAACTGGGAATCCGCCCCCAACCACTACGACATTGAGACCAGCCCCGAGAAGTTCGCCGAACTCATCAAACAGGATGGCGGCTACTACGCCAGCGATGCCATGCCGGGGATACCGCTCTGGCACTTCTTTTTCGAGGACCTGACCGAAGACGGGCCAAACAAGTGGTTCTTGCGGATCGTGCCTGAGACAGGCGCGGTGCGGGGCACGCCCCCGGATGACTTCCTCTGGCAGTCTGAAGAGCCGATTGCGGACCATTGGAAGCACCTGATTCATTGCCAGTACGGCGACCTGAGCACGGACGCCCCGTTCAAGTTCCATTCCGTCCGGTCCTTGGGATTCGCTCTGCTGGAGCCGACATTCTACACCAATTTGACTCGGTGCCGACTGCTTCAACACGTCCACGACAACTTCAATGTCTGGCTGAGGTTGACCGACCCCGCCGACAAGGCGCGGGCGGCGGTGCAGGAATTCGGAAACCTTGGCGTGGTGCGAGAAGGCGTCCAGATCGTGCCCCGAGAGCAACGTCACCAGATTGACTCTGGCCTTGTTGAAATGGCCATGTCTCAGTTGCAGCAGCTTCAACAGGAAGCCAGCAGCACCTACACCCAGCAGACCGATACCGGCACCCAAAAGGAACAGACCGCCTTCGAGACCAGCGTGAAGGTGCAACAGGTGAACGCCATGCTTTCCGGCCTGCTGATGAAGGCGTTCAAGTATGAGAGCTTCGCCGACATCGAAATCTGCCGGCGGTTCTGCCTGCCCAACAGCAAGGACCCCGATATCATGGCATTCCAGCGCCGAGCCAAGGCGGCGGGCATCCCCCGGCAATGGCTGGACGTGACCCAATGGGACATCGAGCCGGTGACGCCCCTGGGCATGGGCAACCCGACGGCGGCACAGGCGGCGGCCAAGGAATTGATTGCATTGAAGCCAATGTTAGACCCCACCGCCCAACAGGAAGTTCTGCATGAAGCAGTGTTGACGGTTACTGGAGACTCTCGAAAAGCGGCCCGATTGGTCCCTCTGGGCAAGAAACGCGGGCTCAATGACGCCCAACGAGACGCCCAGTTCTCCTTCGGAACGCTCATGCAAGGCGTGCCCATCGCCCCACGCGAGGGCCTGCCCGTCATTGACCAAGTGCAGACCATCCTGCCCCTGCTGGCCGGGAAGATCGTCCAAATCGAGCAGCGGAACAACATGGCCACACCGGAAGAGGCCCAAGGCTTGGGTCAGGTGGGCCAGTACATCGGAAAACTCATCGCCCAACTCGCCCAGGACCCCCAAGAGAAGCAGCTTGCCAGCCAAATGGGAAACCAGCTTGGCCAGTTGATGAACCAAGTCAAGGGCCTGGCGCAACGCGGACAGGAAGCCGCCCAGAAGTCCGCCCAGGCCGGCGCGCAGGGCAACGGGCAAGACCCCGCCGCCATGGCCAAGCTTCAGGCCCAAATGATGCAGGGCCAGATGAAGCTCAAGCAACAGGCCGCTGAGCACAAACAGCGTGAGATGGCCCACCGCCAGAAGCTGAAGCAGGACGGCGAGGCGTTCGTTCGGGAACAACGCCGCAAGGACGCCGGGGCGTTCGCGGACATTCAGCGCCAGGGCGAACAGGCCAAGAGCCGCATGAAGAGCCTTGGAGGGGACGAAGAATGACCCCCGAAGGCTGGGTGGATGGGGAAGGCCCCGAAGAAGAACAGGACGACGAATGAAACCTGTATCAGATACCATTGCTTGCGTTGTGGATCATGGTCTTTTTTTGCCATTGGCCCTCCGACTGGCCGAAGACTTCAAACACGTCTTCTATTTCTCCCCCTTCGAGGAAGGCTTCTCGCACATCGCCAAGGGCTGCATCGGGGACGGATTCGAGGACCGCAACCTTGAGCGCGTGTCCGGGGTGTTTGAAGCCAAACGAAAGGGCGCGGACGTGTTCGTGTTTCCCGACATCGAGCATTCCGACCTTCAGGTTGAACTACGTTCCCAAGGCATCCCCGTCTGGGGGTCCGGCACCGGTGACTCCATCGAACTCAACCGCGAGAAGTTCGCCCGCATCCTGAAGGAGACGGGGTTGGAAGTGTTCCCGCACACGGTGGTAGTGGGCGTCGAGGCGCTGCGCGAACACCTCCGGGACGTAGAGGACAAGTTCATCAAAATCAGCCGGTGGCGGGGGGACTGTTTCGATGAACAAACCGAAATTCTTACCGACACGGGATGGAAGCGGTTTGAGTCTTTGACTGAACAAGACAAGGTGGCCACGGCAGACATGGAAACCAGATGTCTTGAGTTCAAAACTCCGAGTGCTTACATAAAGCGTTGGCACGATGGGGAGATGCTTCATTTCTCAAGCAAATCTCTCGACGCTTTGGTGACTCCAACTCATTGCTTTTGGTCAAAGTCAGGAGAGGAAATGCCGCGTTGGAAATACAGACCAGCCTTTGAGGTGGCCAATTATTATTCCCTTCACATTCCCCGTTACCTGAAATGGGAAGGGAAATACCTTCCAGATTTTACCGTTCCAGGAGTTCAATGCGCTAACCGTGGAATCAGCAAGCCACGACTCATTTGCAGTCGGGATTGGTTTTCATTTTTGGGGTGGTTTGTGAGCGAGGGATGCGTTAATCTCACGGGTCCAAACAAAGACAAGTACCGAATCACGATTTCTCAGTCGAAGGCTGCTAACCCATCCAAGTATGAAGAGATTGAGAAGTTAATAGATGCGATGGGGTATAACGCCCAACGAGAAGGAGAAAACGGATTCAGCATTTATGACAAGGCGTTGTTCATGGAGTTGGAGAAAACCTGCTACGACTCTGTAACATGCAATCTGGACAACTACAAACACTGTTCGCATCGCAAGAGAATTCCTCGTTATGTGTTGGATTCTACTCCCGAACAGATTGGTTGGTTCCTTGAGAGCTACGAAAAAGGAGATGGAAGCAGAGCCAAGGATTATGTCAGGTTTTACACTGTTTCTATCGGCCTAGCGGGAGACGTTCAGGAAGCCGTATTCAAAACAGGAAAGTGCGCTACGATTGCAGAGCGTGACGAGTCCAAGCCACACAACAACAAGAATGGAGTTCCTTTTAGGGATTCTGGACCTTCCTATGCCGTGTCCATGTTTGACCGACACAAGGACATATCTTTGTACACAAAAAAGTCATGCAAGAAAGTTCATTATTCTGGATGGGTTTATGACGTTGAGGTAAATCCTCATCATTCAATATTTGTTAGGAGAAACGGAAAGGCTTTTTGGTCTGGTAACTGTGAAACGACGCACTGGCGAAACTACCGATCCGACGCTTCCCTGCTTGACCAGTGGAGCCTGAAGTTCGGTCCCCTGCCCATGCGTTTTCTCGTGTGCGATTCGATTGAAACAGACCTGGAAATCGGAGGAGATACCTACAGCGTTCTTGGTCAGTGGCCGTCCCTCATGCTCAACGGCCTTGAGTGGAAGGACTCGGCTTACCTTTCTGCCGTCACCAAACGCGAGGACATGCCGGAACAGATTCAGGAGGTCATGGAGGCGCTGTCGCCCGTCTTCAAGGCCCACGGCGTAGCCAATGAGTTCTCCAGCGAAATCCGCATTGAGAAGGACACCGGAAAGGCATACTTCACCGACCCGACCATGCGCGGTGGCTTGCCGTCCACAGGGTCACAGTTGATGGCATGGAAAAACATCTCCGAGATCGTCTTGGCGGGAGCGCATGGAGAATTGGTTGATCCAGTCCCGGATTGCCAATACACCGTCGAGACGATTCTCAAAGTGAAGAGCAACCGAAAGGGTTGGGAATGTTTCGAACTCACCGAAGACTTGATCCCTCACGCCAAGATAGCCTCTTGCTGCTTCCACGACGGGCAGTATTGCATCCCGCCTGACGATGAAGGCGAAAAGGCTATTGGTTGGCTAGTAGCCACGGGCAACACGCCCGCCGAGACGCTGGAAAACCTCAAGGAACTGGCCGAGGAACTGCCCGACGGCCTGACCGCCGACGTGGAGTCGCTGGCGCACATCATCGAAGAGATCGAATCCGCCGAAAAAGAAGGCATCGAATTCGGAAACACCGCGCACCCCCTGCCCGAACCCGCCGCCGTGCTGGAGTCATAGCACGACTCGCATCGCGTCCAGCAAACAGCCCATCAGGACTTCCGTGGGCACACAGACGTTGCAAGTGTGGTATCGAGGGCAGTCCCTGGGATTGGGTGACTTCACAATCCCGTATTCTTTCACCCACCATTCACCGTGCCTGAGCCATGCGGTGCGCAAGCTCACGAATGGAAAAAAGAACGCCGTGCGATAGGCCGCAAAACCTATGGCCAGATAATCCGTGAACTGGGAATCCTTGGCCACCCATCCCGGCCACGGCGATGCTCCGTTCACTGGGACATGTTCAATCTCCAACGCGATGTCAGTCGGCGGGCGTGTCCTCCGAACCTTCTCATCTACCGCAATCCGCTTACCACCGGCCAAGATCACGAACTTGTCTATGCCCGCACGTTGCGCCGCAGACGGTCCTGGAACTCGCTCAATGGATGACAGCAGGGGGAAGGCTTTCCGGTAATACGGTTCCCACCAATCGGCTTGGTGCTGCGTCTCACTCCACTTCAAATCCTCGTTGAAGTTGTTAGCACTCATTGCCCCACGCCGCCCATCCCTGTCGCGGTTGACGGCAATACATTTCGAGTTTTACCGAGTCCGGGAAGGCGCGTTCGATCCACTGGTAAACGCACTGGGGTTTGGTGGAATGCGTTCCACGTCTCTCAGAGAAGATGCTTGAAATGCGGGCGGGCTCCGGGGTGCAACTCGGCTTTCCCATCACCCCCACCAGCAGTAGCTCATGCTGAATCCGCCACCAATATCCCATGCCGATGACCTGCTTGTCCCAAACAGCGCAGGAACGATAGTTGAACCCCCACCGCTCCATGACCGTCATGGCTTCGGACAGCTTGGGGGCCGTGGCCCAGAGGAAAAGAATGCAGTCCTGTTTCGGGTTCAGATGCTTCTTGTGTTTGGAAATTTCATCAATCGTAGCGGTCTGGTATTGGTTCTCGATCTCGCGGTTGTCGGCTTCGCAGTGCTCGTAGCGCCACGGAGGATCGGCCAAAATCAAATCGAAAGGCCCGGTAATCAGTTGCGACCGGGGAGCCGATTTCGCCGATGCTACCTTCACCTCAAAAGCCGCTCTTTTGATTTCTCGGTTGATCTCTTTGGCCTCCCTATTGATGGTGGTTTCGCCTTTTCGGAGCTTGTCCTTTGTGGCTTCGCTGGCGTGGGCTTCGATGATCTTAACCTTGGCGATGGTGTCATGCGAGACTCCAGACGCAGTAGCCAATTCGGCACGGGTGTTGACTGGATCGAAAGCCTTTGACAATGTTGTCAAACCCTTACCTTCAGACTTTCCACCCAACCGCCCACCTTCAACGATGTTCTCCTTGGCATTGGACTTCAAGAGCGGTTCCAGCTTCAAGGCCAGTTCCGCCCGGCAGTATGGCGTCAGGTTGCGACGACCGAACTGGTTTCGGATGATCCATACCTTTACCTCGTCTTCATCTCGAAAGCTCTTCTCCACCACCTCGAAAAACTTGCCGTGCTTTTGGCAGATGGCCATTCGGTTGTGCCCGTCCACCAACACCCCCTTCCACGTCACCAGAGGATCACGGCAGCCGTCGGCCAGAAGGTTGGCCTCAAGCTGGTCCAGTTCTTCCGGTTGCAGAGGTGGAATGAGGGCTTGGAACGCGGGGTTGATGGTGGGTGTTTTCATAAAGAAAGGCGGGCCGTCTTCAATCGGATGTGACTCCCGGCAGTCGAAGACTGACGTTGATCGAAGACGGCCCTAAAGTGAAAACCAGGAGTCACGCCTGAAGATAGACGAAGGCTATACCGGCGTCAAGTGGAACTCACGGATTTTCTTCGGTAGCCGTGTCGTGGAACCGCTTGGCAACGCTTTCCCACGCCTTGGCCTTTTCAAGCTCAGAGCGCAATCGGTTTATTTCGTGCGCCAGGATGACGGTATCCCAGTCGCTGGGGACGACTTGGGCTACACGCTGAAGATCAAACTCGCGTTGCTCCGCTACCTGCATGGCCTGTGCCAGCGTCCGGTCTTCAATGGTGGCGTTTTCGTTCATAGCTTCTTCTTTCTCAGATACCTCAAGAACAAAGCCATGCGAGCCTCCGTTCTTTTGGGAAGCTGAAGGATGTCTCTGGAGAGATTCAAAAGATCGTCCCGGTTGCTCGTCAGGAGTGTCATTCCGGCGTCTCTCAGGCAAATCTGGGCGTCGTGATACCCGATGGCCACATGTGCCGCCGTCATGTCCCCATGCCGGGTCATAATGGGGTTGCCGTCATTGATCAATCTCATGGCGTCCTCATGCAGCCGCCGATGACCTTCCAAGCCGGTGTAGTCAATCGCTCCCAAGCTCTTGGCCTTGATTTCGTAGCAGTCCAGCATGATGTCAATAGCATCCTGGTCGCGATATGTCAGGCCAGCGTCCACGAGGTTCAGCTTCACCACGTCATCCATGAGCGCGTTGATTTGCGCCCCGGTGACGGGGTAGATGAGGTCGGGCAGGAGGGTGAGGTTCATGTCACGTTCCCCAACTCTTTAGCCGCGGCCTGTTCCCAGGACTCTTCACCTCCAGCGGTTTCGGTGCCACCTGGCCGGCGGTGAGACTGCGGCTCTTTCGTGGTCTTCCCGTCCAGTTCAGCCTGCAACCGGGCGACTTCCGCCTTGAGCCGTGAATTCTGAATCAGTAGCGGCTTGTGCGCCCCCACCATTTGCCGGATGTGGGCGAACTTGATCATGGCCTGCTGCGGGCTTTTCGGCTGGGCGTCGAAGATGGCGAACTGCTTGGCGCGGGACTCGGACAATTCCTTGTCCTCCGGGGGATCCCGGTAGGCGTCGAACTTCTGGGGCAGTTCCTCCTGAAGCTTGGCCAGGGCGGCGGCGGTAGCCTCCTGGGACTGGACGCGCTTCCCCTCTTCGTCCTTCATGCGGACGGCGGCGTTCTCACGCTCGGACTTGAGAGCGCGGTGGCGCACACTATCAAGCCGGTGAAGCTCCGTTAGGTGGTTGATGACGACCTGAGCGGCGTTGCCGAACATGGCCGTCGCCTGATCAATCGCCTTGCTGTAGGGCTGGGTGTAGAGCGCGGCAAAATCGTCCCATGTCGCTATGCGGGTAGTCCCTGAATCGTCGGTGACGGTCAATTGCCCCACCACATCGCGGGCGTATTCGGCTGCTTCGGTGAAGGGTTTATCGTACTTGTCCTTGAACTCTGGACTGGCCTCCTGCTTGAGCATCCGCAACTCGCCTTCACGCTCGGCAATGGTCTGCTCCAGCTTGGCGGCTCGCTCGGCCAGCGCGGCGGTGTCCTTGCCCTTGGATTCCGCTTCGGCGATGCGCTTTTCGAGTGCGGCCTGTTGCGTCTTGAAGTTGTCACGCTCGGCGCGGACACGATCAAGCTCGGCCCGCAGTTCTTTAGGCCCGCCTTCAGGGGGCTTCGCGGCGGTAGAGGGTGTGGTTGGCTTGGCCGGTGGCTTCTCGCCTGCCTTGGGGGCAGCGGGGGCCGGTTCCGGGGCCTTGGGC
>CAZMSS010000084.1:0-9308 GCA_964568965.1 uncultured Verrucomicrobiota bacterium
ATGGAATGCCGCCACCTGTGCATGATCATGCGGGGCGTCGAGAAGCAGGATTCCGTCATGATGACCTCGTCGGTTCTCGGCAGTTTCCACAACGACACCTCGACCCGCGCCGAATTTCTCAGCCTGGTCGGCAAATAACACTCTTCACCGCACCAGCAGCGCGGGGACGCCGGAGTCGGCCAGGACATGCTGCGTGGTGCACCCGACAAACCATTGCCGGATCCGGGTGTGGGAATGCGCTCCCATGACGATCAGGTCGCTCTTTTCCCTCACAATACTGTCGAGGATGGCCTCGCTGGCATGGCCGCTCACGACGGCGACCCTGGGGGGGCATCCTGCGGCGATGCAGGTTCTTTCGGCGGTGCTGGCGATGGCCATGGCCACGGAGTCAGTCATTTTTTCCGCCACGGTCAGCACGGTCAGGGACGCATTGAGGGCCCTGGCCAATGATGAGGCCACAAGCGCGACTTTTTCGGAGATCGGGCTGCCGTCGCAGGCGGCCATGACCATCTGGACGGGGGTATACTGGCCGGGGGTGATCAGGCAGGGGATGGTGGCGCGCCGTGTCACGCGGTCGGCTACGGATCCGATCAATTCCCGTCCGAACTGTTCATTCTCGCCCCGCTGTCCCAGAATCAGAAGATCCGTGGATTTTTCCTGCTCCAGGATGGTATGGACCGGGTGTCCTGTCTCGACGATCAGGTTGGTGTTGCAGCCGGCGTTCATGGCGAGTTCATCGAAATTCCGGTGAACTGCTTCACCCTTGGCCTCCATGAGCAGCTTGAACTGGGGCCACCCCGCGTAATATCCCGTGGCCCCGATGGCGCCGGAGACGTCCGCCAGCAGCGGACCCTCGATCATCCGGATATCCAGCACATGCAGGCCGGTGAGCCTGGCCTTCATGACGGAGGCGAGATGGAAACCGTACCGGCATGCCACGTCGCCGTAAGGAGACCCATCCGTACAGACAAGCATTTTCTGGAACATAGGAACCTCCTCTTCTCCTGTTACGTTCACTCCACTCCCATGGTAATCCTTTTTCCCGAAATGGCAAGCCCCCGGGTTGCCTTCACTCTTGCCTCTTTCGCGCAAATCGGCCAATCTATCCAGCTTATGAACACGAAGCGCAATAAGTTGTATGTTGTCCTGGGACCCCTGATGGGAATCCTGGCGCTGGTTCTCTACACGGTGACGCTCAGCCGGGGGGCCTATCCCGGGGAGTCGGCCAACCTGATGGTGACCGAACTGGGGTTGAACCCGCTGGGATCGTCCGGGCATCTGATCTGGAGCTGGGTGGTTGACCTGGTTGCGCGGGTGCCGATGGGGAGTATTTCCACCCGCCTGAACCTGTTGAGCGCGGTCTGCGCGGCGGGAGCGGTCGGGCTGTTTTTCCGCATTCTGGCCGACGCCGTGTGGGCGGCGATTCCGGTCACCGACCAGAATGGCCGTGCCGCGAACCGGGCTTCCCTGCTGGCGGGCGTGTCGGGCAGCGTGGCGCTGATGGGGGCGATGCCCTTCTGGTATGCGGCGAACCGTTTCCATCCCGCGACGTTCGACCTGCTGGTGCTGTTCATCCTCGCGAAGCTCCTGCTGACTTTCATCCGCCGGGCCCCGGTTTGGGCGGGGTTGGTTTTCGCCCTCCTTTACGGTGTATTCGCGGTTGAATTCGCCACTCTGGTCATTTTCGGCCCGCTGGTCCTGGCCGGGCTGCTTTTTGCGCTGTGGCATAACGGCGACCTGCGCTGGGGCCGGGTCCTGCCGTTGGCCGGCTGCCTTCTGGCCGGGATGCTGTTCTACCTGCCTGCCGCCTGGACGCTGCAGGGATCCGAGTCGTTCCGGCTGAGTGAAGGGGGCGGGTTCTGGCAGGCGCTGTATTTTGTCGGGAAGGGGCAGTACCTGCTCATTGCCAAGAGTCTTCCCCAGGTCGGCTGGTTGCTGGTTATCATCGCGAGCATTGTGCCCTGGCTGGCGATCCTGGTGGTGGGGCGCCGCGGGCTGAACGAGGAAAAGGACTGGGGGCTCTACATCCTGCACCTGATCCTTACCGGCGTGGTGGTGGCCGTGATGTTCAACGTGCCGTTTTCGCCCTGGCGGATCCTGGGGCCGTGGCGGCTGCTGGTGACTCCGTATGTACTGCTGGCCTGCACCTTCGGGTATCTGGTCGCCTACTGGTCGCTCATTTCACGGCTGTCGTTCCTCAATGCCGACGAGGATGAGACGGGAAAACTATGGTGGCGGGAGTACGGCGGCCTGTTCCCGGCGGGATTGCTGCTGGCGGCCGCGGTGGCGGCGGGTGTCCTGAACTATCCCATGGCGGATGCGCGCCCTGCGGGGGTTGTGAACGACTATGCCCGTTCCGTGGTGAAGGCCGCCGCCGGCCGTGAGTGGCTGGTGACGGATGGCCTCATGGACAGCAATCTCCAGCTGGCGGCCCGGGAGACGGGCTCCCCGTTGCGTCTTTTCAATCTTCAGCAGGGCAACAACGACCTCTACATGAGGTACCTCGCCAAGTCGTTCAGTGATGTGCGGATGAAATCCCTGGCCGAGGTGGATGCACTGGCGTTCTTGCGGCAATGGGTCGAGACGGATCCACGGTTTGCGGAAAAGACGGCCTTCCTGAGCACTCCCGACCTGTGGCTGGCGGCAGGAATGCAGCCGGTTCCGCAGTGCGTTCTGTTCACCGGGATCAAGGCGATATCCGAGGTGGAGCCGGGGGCCCTGTGGAACCAGCATCAGGAGTATTGGAAGTCCCCGCTCGTCCAGGACCTCGTCCGGTTGCGCAAGACGGATCCGATGCTTTCGCCGACGGCGGGTGCCGTGATCCGGCACCTGAGCCTGGTGGCCAACAACCTGGGCGTGGTGCTGGAGGATGCCGGCTGGCGGCAGCAGGCTTACAGTGCGTATGCCAAGGCGCGGGAACTGGAGCCCAACAACATCAGCGCAATGTTGAACCAGTTGACCATGGTGCAACGCGGCTATGCCGCGCCGGATGCGGAGAAGATCAAGGCGGACTTCAAGGAGTTCACCGCGACACTCAAGCAGAAGCTTCAAATCTGGCAGTTGTCCCGCGTGTACGGCTATGTCCGGATGCCCGAGGCGTATGCCAACCTGGGCATGACGTGGGTGTTTTCGGGCCAGCCGGGCATGGCGGTGGCGGGCTACAAGCGGGCCATCGAGCTGGCGCCGGACCGGAAGGACCAGTTGAGCCAGGGCCTGGCCATGGCCTATCTCGCACAGGATCAGCAGGAGGGCGAGGATATCCTGCGCCAATTGCTGGAGAAGGATCCCGGGAACAAGGCGCTGTTGCTGTCGCTGGCGAGGATCAACGCCCGCAAGAACCGGTTTGACGAGGCGGCGGCGCTGCTGGACCGGGCCCAGAAGGCCGGAGTGCCGAAGGAACGGATCGCCATGGAATATGCCGTGATGCACCTGGCGGCCGGGGAGGTCGGAAAGGCCCGCGTGATTCTGCAGGAACTGGTGGACCTCAAGCCCGAGCTGACCCCCGCCTGGGCCATGCTGGCGGCGGTGGTGATGCAGCAGAATGACACCAAGGCGATGGAGGAGTGCGAGCGGAAATTAAAACGGGCGAAGGGCCGGGATTTCATCACCACCGTGGTGCTGGGCCAGATTGCCCTGAGCCGCTCGCAGTATGTCGAGGCCCGGATTTATATCGACCAGGCCCTCGGCATGCGGCCCAATACGCCGGTCCTGATGGAATTACTCCTGCGGCTGGATGTCCGGGAGGGGCGCCGGGACCTGGCGGAAAGCCATATCCGGAACCTGCTGCTCCAGGATCCGGGCCATCCCTTTGCGAACCAGGTGCTGGCCTCCATGCAGCTGGAGCGGAAGGAATACGCCAAGGCTGAAAACTCCCTGAGGAAAAGCCTGGAGCGGAAGAAGGACCCCCTGGTCATGAACGACCTGGCCTGGACGCTCCAGGAGAAAGGCGAACTGGACGAGGCCGAGGCCCTGGTCCGGGAGGCCTTGAAGGCCAATCCCAAGGTCGGTACCGCGTGGGATACGCTGGGAATGATCCTGTTCAAGCGGGGTCAGCTTCCCGAAGCGGGGGAAATGCTGCAGAAGGCCCAGACCCTGTCGCCGGACAACCCCTCGATTCAGCTCCATCTGGCCCAGTGGTATGAGAAAAGGGGGGATGTGAAGAAGGCCGCCGAAATGGCCGACAACCTGATGATGCATCCGGTCGGACTGAGTTCGGCCGACCAGGAAATGCTGCGTACGATGAGTCGTCGCGTCAGGAGTCAGTAGGAGGAGAACCGTGAACATCGAACGTCCGACTTCGAACAATAGGGAGTTGGCTCAATTGGATGTTCGACGTTGAATGTTGACTGTTCGATGTTCCACCTGGAGTAGTTGGAAGAGGAAGATGTGAACTATACAGACGCAAAGAGTGTTTTGGAAAAGCACGGGCAGGGGCATGTGCTGAAGTTCTGGGATCAATTGGATGCCGCGCAGCAGGCCGGGTTGTTGAGCCAGGTCGAGTCGCTGGATTTCAAGGCCATCGAGAAAATCCAGGGCTTGCTGAAAGCGGGCGGGGAGCCGGTGGCCCACCCGGGCACCATGACGCCTGCTCCGGTGGTGTCGCTCAAGGCGGGGCAGGCGGCGGAACCGCGCGCCCGGGGCGAGGCCGCGCTCAAGGCGGGCCAGGTCGGCGTGATCCTTGTTGCCGGCGGGCAGGGAACCCGGCTGGGGTATGACGGCCCCAAGGGAACGTACCGGCTGGCGCCGATTTCCCAGGCATCGCTCTTCGAGATTCATTCGCGGAAAATCCTGGCGCTTGAACGCCAGTATCAGGCCCGCATCCCCTTCTACATCATGACCAGCGAGGGGAACGACGCCGACACCCGGAAATTCTTCGGGGAGAACAAGTGTTTCGGGCTGGATCCCGACCGCGTGAAGTTCTTTGTACAGGGCACGCTGCCCGCGTTCCACCCCGATGGACGCATCATCCTGGAGGCGCCCGGCAAGCTCTTCGCCGCCCCCGACGGGCATGGCGGCATCCTGGCCGCGCTGGACCGGCGCGGGATGCTGGCCGACATGAAGGCACGCGGCCTGACGACGCTCTACTATTTCCAGGTGGACAATCCCCTGGTGGATATCGCCGACCCCGTTTTTGTGGGAATGCACCTGCTTCGGCGGGCGGATATGTCGCTCAAGGTGTGCGCCAAGTGCAATCCCGACGAGGGCCTGGGGGTTACCGTCGTGCGCAACGGGCGGTGCTCCGTGGTGGAATACACCGAGCTGACGAAGGAGCAGAAGAATGCGCGCCTGCCCGACGGCGAGCTCCTGTTCAAGTTTGGCAGCGTGGCCATTCACATCTTCTCGCTGGAGTTTCTGGTCCGCGAACTCTCGGCCGGACTTCCCCTGCACCAGGCGCACAAGAAGGTACCCACGTGCGATGACCGCGGGACGACGGTCAAGCCCGACAAGCCCAACGCGTTCAAGTTCGAGAAGTTTATTTTTGACGCCCTGCCGGATGCGGGGGAGTCCCTGATCCTCGAGTTTGCGCGGGAGGATGAGTTCGCACCCGTGAAGAACGCAGAGGGCGCGGATTCGCCGGAGACCTCCCGGGCGGCCATGATGGAGAAATTCGCCCGCTGGCTGGCGGCTTGCGGCGTGAAGGCGCCGCGTGACCCCCAGGGGCGTCTTGTGGTGAAGCTGGAGATTGACCCGGTCTATGCCCATGATGCAGCCAGCCTGGCGGCGCGGTTGCCCAAGGGGTTCCAGGTGTCCGGTGATGTGCTGCTGAAGAATTAAGGACGGTTACAGACATGCTTGCGGTTACAGTCATACTTCTGGCCATGGTGGTGATGGGCGGCGTGATGTGGGTCGGTCAGGCCTATCGCATGCTCCGCTTCGCCCGGATCCAGCTGGAGGATGCCTGGGAGGAGCTGAAGGCGGCACTGGAGGAATGCCGGGAGATGGTGCCGTATATCGTGGCGTCTGTCCCGGCCAATATTTCGCCGGCGCTCGACGTGCTGGGGAATGCCTGTGATCTGGCGGCCAACGTGGAAGGCGTGCGGGAATGCTCCCAGGCGGAGGCCCGCCTGAAGGCGGCCATCAGCCGCCTGTTTGAACAGCTGGACACGGAGGCGACGATCGAGACGCTCGACCTCCTGTCGCCCCTGCGCGAACGGCTCAAGGACCAGGCGATGCGGGTTGATTTGTTGAAGGATGCCTACAACCGGCTGGCCGAGATCTACAACACCCTGCTGCAAAAGGGAGCGGCGCGGATTTTGGTGTCTTTGGGGATGGCGCGTCCCGTGGAGTTGTTCTAATATGAGCGGATGGGATTATTCCGGCGGGACCCTGCCTTGGACGAAAACCTGCTTCGTCTGCGGGGAGGACAACCCGAACGGGTTGAAATTGAGATCCCGCGTGGAGGGCGACCGGATCGTGCTGACCCATGTCACCCGCGACTCCGACCTGGGGTACCGCCACCTGGTGCACGGGGGGATATCGATGACGTTGCTGGATGAGGTCATGACCTGGGCGGCCATCCTGACCTTCAGGCAGGCCTGTGTGGCGGCGGAGCTGACCGTGCGGCTGAAACAGCCCGTGACGGTCGGACAGTCGATTCGTGTGGAAGGATGGGTGACCGGCGGGAAATCGCGGCTCACCTTGACGGAGGGACGGGTGATGGATGACCGGCAGACGGTGCTGGCGACGGCAACCGGCAAGTACATTCCGATGCCGGCCGGCGGGTTGCACCTGTGCGTGAAGGATTTTGTGGAAAGTCCGGACGCCCTGTCGCTGCCATTTCTTCAGGAGAAAGGGATTGCTGAAAAAACATGAAAGCCAAGCTTATCACTCTACTGGCCATGATGACCCTCCCTGCGATAGCGGACCCCGTGACCAATGCGCCTGCTCCCGTGCCCCCCGCAGCGACGAATCCGCCGCCGGTTGCCGTGGTGACGCCGGTTCCCGCCACCACCAACCCGGCTCCCCAGCCGGCCGCCATCACCAATTCCGTTCCTGCCCCGGACCCGATGGTGGGCAAGGCGCTGATGGCGCTCGGGACGACGCTGCAGTCGGCCAAGCATTTCCGGTGTCAGGTCATGTTCAGGATCAACAGCGAGATGGAGGGGATGAAACAGGAAATTTCCGCCTCCTACACCCTGGCGGCGGAGAAACCGAACCGCCTGTCGCTCCGCTTCCTCAAGGGGATGACGGGCAATACGGTGGTGTGCGACGGGAATAAACTAATCACCTATGCCGCAATGCTGAACCGCTACGAGGAGAAGGAGGCGCCCAAGTCCTTCGAGCAGTTCTCGCAGGGCCTGGGCCCGATGTCCGGGAACATCCTGTTTGTGGACAACCTGCTCCGGGATGACATCTATGCGGCCATCATGGACGGGGTCATCAAGGCCGCCTATGCGGGCCGGACCACCCTGGACGGGCAGGAGTGCGAGCATTTGAAATTCGAGCAGGACCAGTTCGACTGGGAACTCTGGGTGACAACCGGGATCAAGCCGGTGGTGATCCAGGTGGTTTACGACATGGCGAAGAGCTTTACCGCCATGGGGGGGGAGCCGGTTCCTGCCAGGGGCATGAAGATGACGGTGATCAACCGGTTTTCCGACTGGGTGGTGGACGGGGATATGCCCGCCGGCACGTTTGAGTTCAAGCCGCCCGCCGGCGCCCACAAGGCCGAATCCCTGTTTGCGGGGGACGATGAGGATGCCCCCGAGGGGCCGGCGCCAGCGGCACCGGCCGTTAATGTGAAGACGAACGCAACGCTTTAGCACGACATGGAGTGAAGTGATATGACAGCAGAGACCGGGAATGAATACGTCGAGCAACGCCGGGCGAACATGAAGGCCCTGGCGGAAAAAGGATACACGCCCTTTGGTCGCGCGTTCAAGCGCTCCGGCCGGCTGGCCGAGATTCGCGCCGCATTCGAGGAGAACCAGGTGGTTTCCGTGGCGGGCCGCCTGACCACCAGCCGCGACATGGGAAAAAGCATTTTCGCCGACTTGCGCGACGGGTCCGACCGGTTCCAGATCTATGCCCAGAAGAGCAGTCTCGGGGATGGGGCCTTTGATGCCTTCAAGCTGCTGGACCTGGGGGATCATGTCGGCGTCGAGGGCACCCTCTTCACGACAAGGACGGGTGAGCAGACCCTCAAGATCGTGCGGTGGACCCTGTTGTCGAAAGCACTTCTCCCGCTTCCGGAGAAATGGCACGGCCTGAAGGACACCGACCAGCGCTATCGGCAGCGGTATCTTGACCTCATTGCCAACCCCGGGGTGCGCGAGGTGTTCAACAAACGGATCCAGGCGGTGCGCGAGATCCGGAACTACCTGGTCGATCGCAAGTTCCAGGAGGTGGAGACGCCGATGATGCAACCCCAGCCCGGCGGCGCGACGGCGCGGCCGTTCGTGACTCACTATGAGGCGCTCGATTCCCGGATGTACCTGAGGATCGCCCCGGAATTGTACCTCAAGCGCCTGCTGGTGGGCGGGTTCGACAAGGTGTTCGAACTCAACCGGAATTTCCGGAACGAGGGGCTCTCGCGCACCCACAACCCGGAGTTCACGATGATGGAGGTGTATGAGGCCTATTCCGACCGGCGCGGGATGCAGGACCTGGTCGAGGGGCTCATCACCCATGTGGCGCAGACCGTCATGGGAACGCTGCAGGTCGGGACTCCCGAGGCTCCGATCGACCTCACCCCGCCGTGGCGCGAGGTGACGTATCATGACCTTGTCCTCGAGCGGATGGGCGCCGACTGGTTCTCGCTCGACAAGGCGGCGATGCGGGGCAAGGCGGAAACGACGGGCCTCTATGTGGATCCGGCCTGGAGCCGGGATGAGATCACCCACGAGATCTACTCCAAGCTGATCGAGAAGACGCTGCAGAACCCGACGTTTGTCACGCGCCTTCCCGCGGAACTGGTCCCGCTGGCCAAGCGGTGCGAGGATGATGCCTCGGTGGTGGATGTCTTCGAGCTGGTGATCGGCGGCAAGGAGATTGCGCCGGGTTACTCGGAACTCAATGATCCCCTGGAGCAGCGGAAGCGCTTTGAGGAACAGGTCGCCATGGCGGCTACCGGGCAGGCCGCCGAGGAGGCCCAGAAGGTGGATGAGGATTTCCTTGCCGCGCTGGAGCATGGCATGCCCCCGGCGGGCGGTATGGGAATCGGGATCGATCGCCTGATCATGACCCTCACCGGCAGCGAGGCGATCCGCGATGTGATCCTCTTCCCGCAATTGAAACCGAAAGAGGAATGAAGAGAGTGTTCAGTATTCAGTTTTCAGAGCAAAACGAAGACTGGAGATTCTGAACAC
>CAZMSS010000084.1:9408-10655 GCA_964568965.1 uncultured Verrucomicrobiota bacterium
TATTTCTCCGTGGTGACGATCATTTCGGTGCTCGGTGTCCTGCTGGGGGTCGCCGTGCTCATCATCGTGCTCTCCGTGATGACGGGGTTTGACGACATGTGGCGGGAGAAAATCCTCGGGTTCAACGCGCACCTGACGGTGAGCAGCCGGGGCGGAGTCCCGGAGGAAGGGGAGGTCATGGCCCGTTTGTCCCGGATCAAGGGCGTGAAGGGGGTGGCACCTTCCACGGAGGGTCAGGTCGTACTGCAGTGTGCAGACCGCATGTTCACCCCCATGTTGAGGGGAATCGACCCGGTCCGGGAAGTGTCGGTCAGCCAGATTCCCGCCAGCGTGACACAGGGCACCTTCAGCGTGAAGGGGCTCGATGTGGTGATCGGTGTGGACCTTGCCCGGCGGATGGGCGTCGGGGTGGGGGACAAGCTGCTGATCAACTCGCCCCGCAGCTTTGTGAGCCGCGATGAAATCACCCTGCCCCAGGAATTCCGCGTGGCGGGCGTGTTTGATGTTGGCATGTGGGAGTACGACTCGGGTTTTGTCTTCTGCTCGATGGACAAGGCACGGGAGGTATTCGGGATGGAGAGCGGCGTGGGGGCGATCCGGTTGATGGCCCGGGATCCCTACCGGATCCAGGAGGTGGCGCGACAGGCGCGGCTGGTCCTTGGCGAAGACTATACCCTTGTCACCTGGATGGAGCAGAACCGGCAGCTTTTCAGCGCACTGCGGGTGGAGAAGAACATGATGTTCTTTCTCCTGATCTTCATCACGATTGTCGCGGCATTCGGCATCACCAACACCCTGATCACGGTCACGGTGCAGAAAACCCACGAGATCGGGTTGCTGAAGGCGATCGGGTTCCCATCGGGCAGTATCATGCGGATCTTCTTCTGGCAGGGATGGATCGAGGGCATGATCGGCACCTTCGCCGGCGTGGGGACGGCGCTGCTGGTCCTGCATTACCGCAACGACCTGCTGCGATGGTTGTCGGATACGTTCAACCTGGAACTCTTTCCAAAGGAACTGTACCGGCTGAGCGAAATTCCTTCACGGACGGCGCCGCTGGACGTGATGGTGGTGGCAGGCTCCGTGATTGTGATCTGTACCCTGGCCGGCCTGATTCCGGCCTGGCGGGCTGCACGGCTGGATCCGGTCGAAGCGTTGAGGCATGAGTGAGCATGTGGGTCCTGAGTCCTGGGTTTAGGAAATAGAGGATAGAGTCTAGATGGAAGAGATTGTCAAAGCTGAGGCGG
>CAZMSS010000085.1:0-10640 GCA_964568965.1 uncultured Verrucomicrobiota bacterium
TCATCCTCGGTGCCTTCCTTGCCGTCACGGCCAGTGGAGGAGAGGTCATAGCCGTAGGACCGGTGCGTTGCCGGGAACCGGTACAGGTACTTGCGTTTCCAGGGATCGAGGGCAGGCTTGTCGAGGTAGGGCTCCTGCCCCTGCCCCCGGGGGACCGTAAGCGCGGTCAGCCCCTGTTCGGACGAGGGATACGCCCCCTTGTCGAGCCGGTACAGGTCGAGGGCGATTTTCAGCTTCGCCAGATCCCCCTCGGCAATCTTCTCCTTGGCCTCATCCGCCCGGCCAATCAGGTTCGGCGCCACCATCGCCGCCAGCGCCGCAATGATGATCACCACGATCATGAGTTCGATCAACGTGAAACCACTCCGTGAATACTTCATGAATTTCCTCCTATCAACACCGCAAAGAAGAGACTTCACCACTAATCTACACTAATTCGCACTAATCCGGAGAAGAAAAGAGAATTAAGAGAAATAAAGTCCAGCTGTGCTTCGCACTAGTGCCATCGCTCCCTCAAAACCTATTCCCCTGGAGCGGTGTTTCACGAATTTCATGGAATCGGTACTCCGATTCCGTGAAATTCGTGAAACATTCTCTTCTCCCCCTCCTGATTAGCGTATATCAGTGCAGATTAGTGGTGAAGTCCCTCTTCTCTGGATTTCCCTCATTTCTTAAATCAGTGGTGAAGTCCCCTCTTACCTGATGGCCTGGCCGATCTGGAAGATGGGCAGGAGCATGGCGAAAATAATGAAGCCGACCACAACGCCGACAAGCAGGATCAGGACAGGCTCCAGCAGCGTTGTCACCAGCCGCAAATCGCGGTCGAGTTCGCGCTGATAGAACGCCGCCACTTCCAGCAGGGCTTCGTCCAGGTGCCCGCTCTCCTCCCCTACGGCCACCATGTTCGTCACAAACTCGGGGATCTCCGGACGCCGCTTGAATCCGTCCGCAATCGTCGCCCCCTGCCGCACGGTCTCGTCCGCGGCAGCCAGGATGGCCGCCCGCAGCTTCCGGTTCATCAGGGTATTCCCCGAAAGCGCCAGGGCGCGGTCCACCGAAATGCCCGCCTTGACCAGCAGGGACAAGGTCCGTGCAAACCGGACCACATCCGTGTCGCGCGCAAAGTTTCCGATCACGGGCAATCGCAGCAGGGTGCTGTCCAGCGCCAGCCGCCCCTCCTCGGTCTTGAGGCTGCGCCACGCGAGCCATACGGCCACCCCGATGACCAGAATCATGAGCCACCAGTAGTTGGAAAAGACGGCGCTGACCACCAGCACGATCCGGGTCGGCAGCGGCAGGGTCTGGGTCATCCCGTCAAACAGATGCATGATCTTGGGAAGGAAAAACGTGAGAATGACAAACACGCTCACGATCCCGACCGCCAGGACCAGGGCTGGATAGGCGATGGCCCCGGTCACCCGCGCACGCAGTTCATCGTCGCTCTCCCGGGCCTCGGCCAGGCGCATCAGGATTTCGTCCAGCATCCCCGCGGATTCGCCTGACCGCACCATATTCACAAAGAGTTCGGGGAACAATACCGGATGGCGCGCCAGGCTCTCGGACAGCGTCCGCCCGTCACGGACGGCACTGGAAACCTCAAGGACAATGGCCTGGAAGGCCGCGTTTTCGGTCTGCTGCTGGATGGTTGTCAGCGCCCGCAGGATGGGGACGCCTGCCCGCAGCAATCCTGCCAGCTGGCGGGTGAAGATCGTGATATCACGACCCCGGATCCGGCGCCGCGGGCGCGCCACGGCACGCCTTCCCCCCGTCACCTCCTCCAGTGAGAACGGGCTGTACCCCATGCGTTCGAGCCGGGCCATCGCGGCCGGGCGGCTTTCGGCAACAATCTCCCCCTCCACAGTCTTCTCAGGTCCCTGTTTGGCTTTATAGAAGAAGGTTGGCATTTAATGGTCCCAAAACAATAAGATTCACCACAGAGGCACAGAGACACCGAGAACCCTTCGACAGAGCTTAGGGCAGGGAGAATGTTGTGGGAATTTCAGATGCGGGAGTACCCGCATCTGAAATTCCCACAACCCCTTCTGGAGGAATTCGAAGAGAAAGAGGAGATGGAAAAACGCGAAACATTGTCTTCTCTTCTTCATCTTCTCCGTGCCTCTGTGTCTCCGTGGTAAATCTTCCTCATGGTGAGTCCACATTGGTGAGTGTATCGAAAGTCACCCGGGAGACTTCCTCGACGGTGGTGATGCCCTGGGTGATCTTCTCCCAGCCGTCGCCGGCGAGGGTTTGCATGCCCATGGACACGGCCTTCTGGCGGATGTCGCGGGCGGAGGCACGGCGCAGGATCAGATCCTGGATCTCGGGAAAGAGCTGAAGGATTTCGCTGATGGCGACCCGGCCCCGGTAGCCCGTGCCGTTGCACTGGGTACAGCCGCGCCCCCGGCTGCACCGGCGGCCGTTGAAGTCAAACCACTCGCGGCAGTGTTCGCACACCACCCGGACAAGCCGCTGGGCCATGAAGGCACGGACGGTGGAGGCGATCAGGTAGGGATCCACCCCCATGTCGAGCAGGCGGATCGCCGCGCTGGCGGCGTCGTTGGTGTGCAGGGTGCTGAACACCAGATGCCCGGTCAACGCCGTCTGGATGGTGATTTCCGCGGTCTCGCGGTCGCGCACCTCGCCGACCATCATGATGTCGGGGTCGTGCCGGAGCATGCTGCGCAGGGCACGGGCAAAGGTGAGGTCGATGCGCGGGTTGACCTGCGTCTGCATGATCCCCTTGATCTCGTACTCCACGGGATCCTCGATGGTGATGATCTTGTGGTCGCGCGTGTTCAGCCGCGTCAGGCAGGCATACAACGTCGTGCTCTTGCCGCTTCCGGTGGGACCGGTCACGAACACAATCCCGTGCGGGAGCTGGATCAGGTCCATCAGGATTTTCGAATGGCCGGGGGACAGCCCCAGCTGCTCCAGGCTGAACAGCATCGAGGTGGGCAGGATGCGGATGACAATATTCTCGCCGTGCACGGAGGGCACGACCGATACGCGCAGGTCATACTGGAGGTGGCCGATGTTGACCCGCGCCCGCCCGTCCTGCGGCAGCCGCCGCTCGACAATGTTCAGTCCCGCCATCAACTTGATGCGGGAAATAATGGCGGGATAGAGCGAGGTCATGTTTTTTGACACCGTGGTGTCATACAGCACCCCGTCAATCCGCCGCCGGAGGATGATGTCATCCCGGTACACCTCGAAATGGATGTCCGTGGCACGATCGGTGATGGCCTGGTGGAGGAGCTGGTTGACCAGCTTGACGACCGAGGCGTCCTCGGCCTTGTGCTCCAGGTCGTGCGACTCCTGGAGCGCCTGCCCCGTCCCCTGTTCCGGCATGTCGGCCAGGATCCGTTCGACGGTTTCGGACCCGACCCCGAAATGGATCCGGATCGCCTCGAGGATGTCGGCTTCGCAGGCCAGCACCCGCTCAACCCGGTAGCCCTGGCTGCTCTCAATGTCCTCGACGGCTGCCTGGTCGAAGGGATTGGACACGGCAATCGTCAGGCGGTTCCCCTCCAGCTTCACCGGCATGATGCGGTAATGCGCCACAAAACGGGCCGAGAGACTTGCCACGGCGGAGGCCTCGGGGCGCGTGTCGCGGAAGCTCACAAACCCCAACCCCTGCTGGCGGGCCACCACGCGAAGGAGTTTTTCCTCGGGAACCACCCCCTGCCGGACCAGGGTCTTGACAAGGGACTCGTTGCGTTCCCGGGACAGGGCAACAGCCTGCTCCAGCTGCCGGGCCGACAGCAATCCCTCATCGACCAGCAAATTGACCCATTCTGAAGCCATTATTTGAACTTCCCCATTCGAACTTTCAAACGTGAAATAATTCACCACCCGCTTCGCTAGAGACACCGAGACACGGAGAAGAGAATGTTTCACGAATTTTAATGAGGGCGAGTACCCCCTCACCAAAATTCGCGAAACCCCTCGTGAAGGAAGATAGAGAGGGGGAGGAGAACGACATGTCTTCGGACACCTCCTCTTTCTCCAGGTTTTCCTTCAAGAAACCGTGGCGTTTATTTTGGCCACGGTATTCCCGTGGACGAAATAAACGCCACATTTGCATTCTTCGGCCTTCGCAGCCTTGGCGGAGTAGGCTCGGTGTCTCTGTGCCTCTGTGGTGAATCTTCATTTTGAATTTTTAAGGAAGCCGCCCGATCATGTAGAACTCCCTCTCATCCCGGTCGTCATAGGCGCCCTCGATGATCCGGGCACAGTCGTTCACCGTAACCTCGGTGGGGACATACTGGCCCTTCCTGCCGGTGTAGGACTCGGCGACAAAGCAGGGCTGGGTGAGGTAGTTCTGGAGCTTGCGCGCCCGCTCATACACGAGCCGGTCGGACCGCGACAACTCGTCGATGCCGATCACGGCGACGATCCGGCGCAGCTCGTCGTACTTGGTCAGCATCCGGACCACTTCCTGGGCAATCCCGAAATGGCGCGCCCCGACGATGGCCACGTCCATGTTGGAGCTCGAGGAGTTCAGCGGGTCGATTGCCGGGTAAAGCCCGAGCTGGGCCCGGTCACGCGAGAGCACCAGCACGGAGTCCAGGTAGCTGAAGATCGCGACCACGGCGGGATCGGTCAGGTCATCGGCAGGCACATACACGGCCTCGAATGCCGAGATGGAACCGCCGCTGCCGGTCTTGATGCGCTCATGCAGGTCCCCGACCTCAGAGCTGAGCGTGGGCTGGTAGCCGGTCTCCGAAGGCACGCGGCCCATCAGGGTGGAGATCTCGGAGCCGGCCTGCACGAAGCGGAACACGTTATCCATGAAGAGCAGCACGTTCTTGCCCTGCTCCTGCAGCCATTCGGCCTGCGTGATGCCGGTCTTGGCGACCTCGAAGCGCGCGCCCGGCGGCTCATCCATCTGGCCGAAGGCCATGATGACCTTCTTGAGAATGCCTTCACGCTCGAACTCGAAGTACAGTTCGTTGCCTTCCCGGATACGTTCCCCGATACCGGTGAAAACGCTGAAACCGTCGTGCTCCTCGGCCACGTTGTGGATCAGCTCCTGGATCACCACGCTCTTGCCGCAACCGGCCCCCCCGAGAATGCCGGTCTTGCTCCCCTTCACCACGGGGTACAGCAGGTCGATCATCTTGATGCCGGTCTCCATCACCTCGCGCTTGTTTTCCGAGAGGCTGGCCACGTTCACCCGCAATTTGGTCACATCCTTGTGGATGGGCCGGGTCTCCGTCGCGTTGATGGGCCCCTTGCCGTCGATCGGATGGCCCATGACGTTGATGATCCGCCCGAACAACGCCTCGCCTACCGGCACCCGCAGCACGTCCCCGCTCGAGGTGGCAATGGCATTCCGCTGCAGGTTGAGGGTCGAGGACAGGGCGATGCAGCGCGCCATGTTCCCCTCAAGGTGCTCGGCCACCTCCAGCGTGAGGTTGCGCTTGTCGAAGGTCTTGACCATGACCACTTCATGCAGGTCGGGCATGTCCTCGATTTTCTCGAACTTGACGTCCACGATCGGGCCCTGGACGCCCACCACCCGCCCTTTTTTCAGTTCGCCAATGCTGGGTTCGCTCATGTCATGCCACCTTCTTTTTCTTTTTCCGTGATGAGAACGACTCGCGCATGCTCTTGTCCACGAGTTCGTGGGCCGCGCGGAAACATTGATGCTTCAGCTTCTTGTGTTCCTTCTCCAGCTTTTGCACACTCTCCTCAAGATGCATGGCCCGGGCGGCAAACTCCGCCAGCTTGCTGTCCTCGAACACTTCGTACAGCTTCGAGGCCACCCACACTTCAGCGAGGTATGTGACCATGTCCTCAAACCTGGACTCGACGGTCACCTTCCGGGCGTCGGCGATAAACTTCTTTATCCCCGCCTTGCCGGAGGGGGCCGCGGCGGCTGACCGGTCAAAGAGTTCCCCGCAGGGCAGGAGGTTGAAGGTGTCGATGATCTGCTGCGTGAAGGAGATCGGGCGGGGATGAACGACCACGACCTTGCCGATCCGCTTCTCGGACACTTCCTTGACGATGTAATCCCGGATCTCCATGGCCTGTTCATACCGGGTTTCCTGGGAAATCCCCGGGAACGCCTTGAACTCACGCCCGTTCTCGGAAAGTTTCGCCGCCCCCTTCTCCCCGATCACAATATACCGCACCTGGCTGGCGGGCAGCACCCCCTGCACATCGTATCCCGCCTGGATCACGCCGGCGTTGAGGCCGCCCATGAACCCCGAGTCCGAGGTGACGAGGACAATCCCGACCACATCGGTCATCACGTTCACCAGCGGGGCATCCTGGTGGACCATGTCCACCACCTGGAAGAACCCGGTGAACTGGGCCATGAAATCCGCAAAGCGCTCCTTCTCGCGCTCCAGCATGTGGTACTGCGACGCCGCGATGTTTTTGAGCGTCTGGATCAACTGGAGGAACTCCGCATTGAACCGGAGGTCACGGCGAAGTTGACTTAACAGTGCCATACGTTATCTAAATGTGTTCGCTCTTGAGCTGCTCGATCGCCTCATTGAAGCGGTTGCGCAGGCTGCCGTCGATCTCGAGGCTGCCCAGCTTGATCTTTATCCCGGCAATGAGTTCCGGGGCGATGGTCTCCTGGATTTCCAGTTTGGCCTCGAATTTGCGCTCCACGATCTCCTTCAGCCGCTGCCGGTGGCCGGCCTCGAGGGGATGGCTGCTGATGACTTCGATGGAGGGGGCCGATACGGTGATGCTGCTCGCGTCCATCTCATCCAGAGCCGTCAGCAGTTCGTCCAGGAAGGCATGGTCGAGGGTGCGCCCCACCTCGGCGCTGAACACCATCTCGTAAACCCGGGAGGTGTTCTCGAGGGTCTGGACCTGGGCCTCGCGGATGAGCTCCTGGCGCAGTTTCTCCTTGTTGCGGGTCGCCTCGTCCAGAATGCGGTCCCGCTCCTTGCGGGCTTCCTCCAGCAAGGTGTCGCGCGAGCGGGCGACATCCTTCTCCATGGTCTCCTTGGCGCGGGCGAGGGCTTCCTGGGCCTCGCCGCTCTTGCGCCGGAATTCGGCCTCGTTCTCCTCGATCCGCTTCCGGATCGTCTCCTCCTTGCGCCCCAGTTCGGCCTCGGCATCGCGCAACTTGCCCGCCGCCTTCTGCGTATCGCGCAACAACAACTGCTTCATCCCCATGACGAGGATCGCAAAAACAGCCACCTGGAAAACAATCAAATAGATCATCGTTGTCATATCATTACCTCCCGAACAACTGAAACAGCACCAGCAGGGCGATCACGGCGATCGCCTCGGCAAACACCAGCGAAATAATCATCGCCTGCAATATCTTCTGGGCGGCGGAGGGGTTGCGCCCCAGCGCCCGGATACTGGCATACCCGATGGTGGCAATGACCGCCGACGGCCCCAGAACCGTGAGAAAAATCACCAGAAATATCACAAAATTACGCATGGCCTATTCTTTCACGTGTTTCGGCGGCTTCGCCGCATGCCGCTCTTCCAGCAGGATCACGCACTCATCATTCGAAAACCGCACCATCCCCTTCCTGATCGGGATGCGCGTCTTCCAGTCAATCACAATTTCGCCCTCTTTCAAAAGACTAATAATCGGCACATGGTACGCCAGCAGCTCGAACTCACCGGCATCCCCGGGCAGAAAGAGGCTTTCAACAGCTCCCTCGAAGACCACATGCTTGGGATTCAGGACCTTGAGGGAGAATGTCGCCGCCACGGTCAGCCCTCCGTCCCCAGAAACCCCTGGATCAGGGAACCCAGGCGCGTCTCCATCTCCGGCGTCAACGCCTTGGCCGCCTCAACCGACCGTCCCAGCTCGGAGTCCTGTGCGCGGGCATACGTCCCGATGCCGCCGCGGAACCGCACCCATTCCGAGGACTCCAGATCCTGGAGGACACCGGACCGCAGGGCATAGAGGATCAGCACCTCCTCCGCCAGGTCGGCAGGCTGCTGCTGAGGCTGTTGAAGCAGCGCAACCAGCACCTGCCCCCGTTTCATAACCCGCTCGGCCTCCTTGGAAAGGCCCGACTGGAGTTTGCTCAACCGCGCCACCTCGGTGAATTCAAGGTAGCTTCTCCGCAGGCCGGCGCTCAGCTCCCGCAGGAGCGGGGGCTGGGCCCGTCCCCCCACAACCGAGAGCGACATGTTGAAATCCACCGCCGGTCTCATGCCCTCGCCGAAGAGGGCGGCGCTCAGGTTCACCAGCCCGTCACAGATGGAAATGAGGTTCGACGGAATGTAGCCCGTCAGGTCCCCCTGCAGGGTATCCGCCAGGCCGAGGAAGGTCATGGATCCGCCGCCCTGCTCGCGGTTCAGCTGGCCGGCACGCTCCATGAGCTGGGTCTGGACATAGAAGATATCGCCGGGGTAGGCCTCGCGGCCCGGGGAGCGCTCCAGGAGGAGCGAGATCTGGCGGTACGCCCAGGCGTGCTTTGTCAGGTCATCAAACACAACCAGCACATGCTTCCCCTTGCGCATGAGGTAGTCGCCGATGGTCGCGGCCGCGAAGGGCACAATGTACTGCTCGCCGGGAGTGGAACTGTCGGTGGCGGCCACGACAATGGAATAGGACAGCGCGTGTTTTTCGGAAAGCACGGTGAGGACCTTCTCGAGGGAGACCACCGCCTTGCCGATACAGCAGTAGATGCAGATCACCTCGCGGCCCGCCTGGCTGAGGATGGCGTCGACGGCAATGCTTGTCTTGCCCGTCATGCGGTCGCCCATGACCAGCTGGCGCTGCCCCTTCCCGACGGGCACCATGGCATCGACGATCTTGGTTCCGGTGAACAGGAAGTGCTCCACCGGGGCCCGCTCGACAATCAGGGGCGAGGGGGCAAAGACCGGCTTGTAGGCATCGGCCACCACCTCGCCCCGGTTGTCGCAGGGATTACCCAGCGCATCGACCATGCGGCCGATCAGGGCCTCGCCAACGGGGATGGAAAACGGCTCACTGGTACCGGTCACCTTCTGTCCCAGCCGGATCCGGGAGTCATCGCCCAGCAGCAGCGCCAGGACATCCTCCTGGTCGTACCCCATGATGATGCCCTTGTTGCCCTCGCCGAAATCCACCAGTTGCCCGTTCAGGCAGGAGGGCAGGCCGGAGATGCGGACAATCATCTTCTTGATGTCCTTGATCACCCCCGTCTCGGAGAACTTCATCTTAAACGGTGCCAGTACCATACGCGGTGAGTTGCTCATGGAGCCCCTCCTTTATTTCTTCGGTAAGGTCCTTCTTCTCGACTAGCGACTTGATCAGTCCCGGATTCCTGAGCCGGATGCTGGCAAGGAGGCCGGTATGGTAGGCCGGGACCTGCTCGGGCGTAAGATGCTCCATGAACCCGTTCGCCAGCGCGTAGAGGATGATCACCTGTTCCTCGATCGGAACCGGGGCGCTCTTGTCCTGTTTCAGGATCGCGGCGACGACCTTGCCCTTGCGCAGGCGTTTTTCAACCGCCTCGGACACCCCCGCCTTGATGCGGGTCAGTTTCTCGAGCTCCTTGAACTGGATGTACTCGAGGCGCAGGATGCCCGCGAGCTTCCGCATCGCCGGCCACTGCACCTTGCTGCCGATACGCGAGACGGACAAGCCGATGTCAATCGCGGGCTTGAACCCCTCGCTGAAGAGGGGGGTGCTGACGTACAGCTGACCGTCGGTCATGGAAATGATGTTGGTGGGGATGTAGCCCGTCACGTCGCCCTGCACGGTTTCGACGATGGGGAAGAAGGTCATGGACCCGGACCCCCGCTCGGGCCGCAATTTTCCGGCACGCTCAACCAGCTGCGAGTGAAGGTAGAAGATATCACCGGGGTAGGCATCGCGTCCCGGCGAGCGTTCGAGGAGCAGGGACATCTGGCGGTACACCCAGGCATGCTTGGTGAGGTCGTCGAACACGACAAACACATCGCGCCCCTTTTCGTTCATGAAATACTCGCCCAGGCTGGCCGCGACATAGGGGGCCAGGTACTGCTGGCCGACCGAGGCGGAAGCCGTGGCCGCGACGACAATGGCGTACTCCATCACATCCTTCTCCCGGAACAGGTCGATCACCTTGTTCAGGGACGCCTCGGCCTTGCCGATACAGCAGTAGATGCAGATGACGTTCTTCCCCTTCTGGTTGAGGATGGTGTCGGTGGCAATCGTGGTCTTCCCGGTCACGCGGTCGCCGAGGATCAGCTGCCGCTGCCCCTTCCCGACGGGGTTCATCATGTCCAGGATCTTGACGCCGGTCTCGAGGGATTCCTTCAGCGGCGTACGCTCCAGCACGCTGGGCGACTCGTTGAAGATGGGATAGCGCGCGCTGGCCTTGACCGGGCCAAGCCCGTCGTTCGGCTCCGCCAGCCCGTTGACCATCCGGCCGAGGAAGGCCTCCCCGACCGGGACGGTGCAGGTCTCGATGGTCGAATACAGCTTGTCGCCGGGCTTGATCTTCGCCCATTCCTTCACGATCATGACCAGCTCGTACCCGTTATCGAACCCGACAATAACCCCCGTGCTCCCGCCCTCGAAATGCACCAGCTGCCCGTTCATGCAGTTGGTCAATCCCGTGACGTGCGCGATGTCCTGCTTGATTTCAGATACAACCCCATACTCCTTCATCTGGAGCGGAGAAATTTTTAATGTTAATGCCATAGCCTCAAACCCAATTCTTTTTAATGCCCAGCTC
>CAZMSS010000086.1:0-10626 GCA_964568965.1 uncultured Verrucomicrobiota bacterium
TTCTGCCTGTCTCGTGGGCTCGGAGATGTGTATAAGAGACAGGAGTGGACGGAGCTCCGCCTGGAGCGCGGCGGCGGCCACGCCAAGCCTGCGGGCGGCGGTCTGGATCAGGACGTCGCGCTGGACGGCGTTGGGGCTCTGGCTGATCGTGGTCAGGATCTCGCGGCTGACCTTCATCATCCCGATTTCGGTCCGGATATTCTCCTGGCTGAGCAGCAGGTTCAATTGGAAGTCTATGGCCGGGACCGCCTTGGCGAGCGCATCGGCGAAAGCCTGCGGTCCCTGCTTGAGGATGATGGAATCAGGATCCTCGCCCTGGGGTAGCGAGGCGACACGGACGGCCAGCCCCGACTGCATGAACAGCACGGAGGCCTTGAGTGCGGCATTGCGGCCGGCGTTGTCGGAATCAAACACCAGCACCACGCCGTCGGCATAGCGCCTGATCATGCGGGCATGGTCCTCGGTAAAGGCGGTGCCCTGGGCGGCGACGGCGGTCTTGAAGCCCGCCTGGTGGCACCGGATGACGTCAATCTGTCCCTCGCAGATGATGGCCTCGCGGGTCTCGACTATATCGCGCCGGGCCCGGTCAAGGGCATAGAGGATGTGGCTTTTCCGGAAGAGCGGCGTCTCGGGACTGTTCACGTATTTGGCGGCTTTGGGATCCTGCAGGAGCGTTCTCCCGCTGAAGCCGACGATACGACCCTGTTCGTTGCGGATGGGGAACATCACGCGGCCCCGGAACCGGTCATAATAGGGGTGGGGACCGCCTTCCTCGCGCTTGACCACCAAGCCGGCCAGATCCAGCTTCTGGACGGGATATTGTTTCTTGCGGGCCCATTCCAGAATGAAATCCCAGCGATCGGGGGCATATCCGATCATGAAATCCTCCGCAATCTCCCGGGTGAGCTGCCGTTTTTTCAAGTATTCGCGGGCAGCTTGGGCATCAGGACTAGAGAGGAGCTCCTTGTGGTAAAGCACGGCGGCTTCCTCATGGATCGCCAGCAGCAGTTGTTTGTCGCTGGAGGGTTCCTGGCCTTTTTCGTATTCCAGCTGCACTCCCGCCTTCTCGGCGAGGATCTTGATGGCGGTGGGAAAATCAGCGTGTTCGTAAAGCATGACGAACTTAAAGACGTCGCCGCCCACACCGCAGCCGAAGCAGTGGAAAATCTGGCGCTGGCGGTTGATGGTGAAGGAGGGCGATTTTTCCTTGTGGAACGGGCAGAGCGCCTTGATCACGGTGCCTTTGCGGGGCAGGGTGATGTAGGAATCAATGACATCCACGATATCGCAACGGAACCGGATGTCGTCGAGAACGCTTTTTGATACCATGCCCGCCATTATTGTTCCCATCGCTCACGTTTGCCGGCTCGGGCCTCGCGGGCTTTTTCGATCACGTTCCCCCCCTTGTTAACCTCGGAGGTGAGCTTCTCCATAAGATTGGTTTCGACCCCCGCCAGGTGGCGGCTGATCCAGGATTGTTCGCCTGTGATTTTCGGGCGCTTGTCAGCGGGAAGGGCGTTCAGGAGAATGAAGGTCAGCAACACGATGCCGGCCGAGGTTACCCCCCCCGCCAGGGCGCCGCCGATCCGGTCCACCCAGGTGGTGAAGGTGATTTTAAGGACAAAACGCAGCAACGTGTAGAGTAGGGCGACGACCAGCAGGGGAATGGCGGTCAGGCTGATCAGGGCGGCGATTCGGGCCAGGTCCCGGGGCATGCCGAAATGGCCCGAAAACCAGTCGCGGCAGGGATCAAGCCCGTTGACGATAGCGGCCCACACAGAGAGGGCCATCAGGAGCATGGCCATCTGGGCAGTCAATCCTTGCTTGAACCCGATCACGATGCCGATCAGCACGGCAATGAGGGCGATGATATCAGCGAGGTTGAATCCGAGTGTGTCCGTCATGGCTGTCTCCCCGTTTTAACGTTGATATTTCAACCAGTTCTTCACTTCCTTTGCTGATGCACCGTCGGGCGTCAATTCCAGATATCGGGAGAATTCCCTTCGAGCGAGAGCGATCTTGTTCTTGTCCTTCCTGTAGATCATGCCCAGGGCCAGATGGGAGTCGGCATGTTGGGGGGCCCTCTCGATGTTGGTCCTGAAAAGGCTGATGGCCCCCGTTTCGTTTCCTTGTGCGGTGAGGATGAGGCCAAGCATGTAGCGGGCATCGGTCATGCCCGGCGAGCATTCGAGGGCGCGTTCAAACGATTCACGGGCTTTCTGTAACTCGCCTTTTTCGCGCAGCAATAAGCCCAGATTGAAGTGGGCCCTGGCCATCATCGGGTCATACTGGATGGCCCGCGCATATTCGAGGATTGCCTTATCAGTCTCACGTGCCTGGTGATGGCGAACGGCCAGGTTCAAGGCCTCAGTCGCTTTCAGCGGATCCCGTGCCGGCGTCGGGGGCGGAAAGGGTGCCGGCTTTGTAATGGAGGCCGGCTTTGTGGCGGGGGTGGTCGATGGCAGGATCGCCACGGCCGTGGAAGGACGCGCGGGGGGGGCGGGCCGTTCCTGCAGTGCGGCCCGCGCGATCGGGGTGTGAGAATCGTTTTTCGCAACGGCAAGGTAGCGCTGGAAATATCGCCGGCCCTCCACCGGATTCTTGAGCCAGTCGCGTTCAATAACCGCCATGTTGAACAGGGCGGGAGGGTAGGTCGGGGCCATGGCCAGCACATGGGCAAGCCGGGCCTTGGCCGCTGGGGCGCCGGTGGTGTACAGGTCAACCTGGGCCTGGGCGGTCATGATGCCCGGCGAACGTGAATCCCGCTCGGAGGCTTCATTCAGGATGGTTGCCGCTTCGCGCCACTGGGCGTTGTCCATCAGGATGGCGGCGATGTACTCCAGGGGGCGCGCATCATCCCGGGCCAGGTCCGCCACCTGCCGGAATCCCGACAGGGCCGTCTCGGTGTTCCCGTTTTTCAGCCGCACGATCGACAGATTCATCAAGGCATTCAGGTTCTCGGGATCCTTTTCCAGGGCCTGGGCGAAGAGGGCTTCCGCCTTTTGAAGGTTGCCGTTTTCCATGGACCTGATGCCGGCCTCGATGGGGTCCCGGCCACACCCCGCCCCCGTCATCAGGGCGGCAAGGAGGATGCAGACTGCAGTCATTGAAAAGTGTTTTTTCATAGTTTCAATTATTCCGTGAGTAGCATCAACTATACCATGCACAGCCCTGATGGCAATTCTGATTCCCTTTGCGCTCTTGTTATGTATGTGATATCTAACCGGCTCATTTATTGGGCGTCAGCGTGGCAAGGGAGGAAGATTTGGATTCCAGGCAGGCCTATATAGTCCTGAATATGATGAAGGGTGTCGGACCGGTTACGGTCCGGACTCTCGCGGCATCCCTGGGGTCCGTGGAGGCTATCCTGGCGGCCGACAAGGCGACCCTTTCGGCTGTGGCAGGGGTGAGCGCGGCAATGGTTTCGGCAATCCTCTCCCAGCGTGACGACCTGGATCCCGGCAAGGAGGAGGCTGCTGCCGCGGCGATTGATGCGCGGCTGGTTACTCCGATGGATGAGGAGTACCCGAAACGGCTGCTTGAGATTTATGATCCCCCCCTGGCCCTGTATGTGCAGGGGACGCTTCAGTCCCGTGATGAACTTGGCGTGGCGATCGTGGGATCCCGCCGCACCTCGCATTACGGACTGGAAACGGCGGAGCGGCTGGCGGTTCAACTGGCGCAGAGCGGGGTGACGGTTATCAGCGGGCTTGCCCGCGGCATTGACACCGCGGCGCATAAGGGGGCGCTCAAGGGGAAGGGGCGTACCGTGGCAGTGCTGGGCGGAGCCCTCGATTGCATGTTCCCCCCCGAAAACGCAGGGCTGGCCAGGGAGATCTGCGGACAGGGTGCGGTTATTTCCGAGTATCCCCTTGGGCGGCAGCCGGATAAAACCACGTTTCCCGTCCGGAACCGGATTGTCAGCGGGATGTCCAGGGGCGTGACGGTGGTGGAGGCCGATGTGGCCAGCGGGGCGATGATCACCGCGCATGCGGCCCTCGACCAGGGCCGCACGGTGTTCGCGGTGCCTGGCCGGATCGACACCTTCGGCGCACGCGGACCGCACAAGCTCATCAAGAACGGTGCCAAGCTGGTTGAAAGCGTCGAGGATATCCTGGAGGAACTCGGTTGCCTGATCCCGATGCCGGCAAGGGGCACGGGCGCACCCGCGGGGCGGCCTGTTTTGACGGAAGCCGAAACGGCTCTCGTGGACTTGATCACCGTCGAGCGGGAAATAGGGATGGATGCCCTTATCCGCCAGTCGGGACGGAAGGCCGCGGAGATCAGCGCGCTATTGTTGGGACTGGAAATGAAACGTGTCGTGAAAATGTTGCCCGGCCAGCGTGTCGGGTTGCGGGCCTCATAGGGGAAAAGTCAAATGGCTACAAAACTGGTTATCGTCGAGTCTCCGGCCAAGGCCAAGACCATCAACAAGATTCTGGGTTCCGATTACATCGTGAAGGCCTCGATGGGGCATATTCGCGACCTTCCCGTCCGCAGCCTGGGTGTCGATCTGGAGGGGGATTTCACGCCCCAGTACGAGGTCACGCCGGAGCGCAAGAAGCTGGTGAAGGAGCTCACGGAGGCGGCCTCGCAATGCGATGCCGTCTACCTGGCGCCCGATCCGGACCGCGAAGGAGAGGCCATTGCCTGGCATCTCAAGGCGCTGCTGGCGGGAAAGGTGCCCGAGGACCAGTTCTTCCGGGTGACCTACAACGAAATCACGCCCCGCGCGGTCAAGGCCGCCTTCGACGCGCCCTCCGAGATCAACCAGAAACTGGTGAATGCCCAGCAGGCGCGCCGCGTGCTGGACCGGATCGTCGGGTACAAGGTCAGCCCCCTCCTGTGGAGCCGCATCCGCCGCGGGTTGAGCGCCGGCCGAGTCCAGTCCGTCGCCCTGCGTCTCGTCTGCGAGCGCGAAGCGGCCATCCTGAACTTCATTCCGGAGCCGTTCTGGCTGTTCGGTGCCGAGGTCCGCAAGCTGGTTGATCCCCGCGATCCCTTCGCCCTGCGGCTGGCCCGCATCGGCGGGGAAAAAGCCGAGATCAAGACGCCCGAAAAGGCGGAGGCCGTCCGCAAGGGCCTCGAGGGGAGGACCCTGCGGGTCAAGGACATCATCAAGCGCGAGCTTTCGAAGCGCACGTTCCCGCCCTACATCACCAGCAGCCTCCAGCAGGCGGCCTCGCGGGTGTTTGATTTCTCGCCGAGCCGGACGATGAAGATTGCCCAGAAACTGTACGAAGGTGTGGACCTGGGCGAGGGGCCCACCGGTTTGATCACCTACATGCGTACCGATTCCTTCAACATCGCCCAGGATGCCCTCAAGTCCTGCCGCGAGTTCATCGGCGGGACCTACGGGGCGGAGTACCTGCCCGAGAAGCCGAACTTCTTCAAGAGCCGGGGCGCCGCCCAGGAAGCGCATGAGGCGATCCGGCCGACCGATGTCGTCAGGATCCCCGAGAGCCTCTCGCACAAGCTTTCGACGGACGAGTTCAAGCTGTATTCGCTCATTTGGCAGCGGTTTGTCGCCAGCCAGATGGCGCCCGCCCGGATCGAGCAGAAGACGGTCGAGGTGGAAACGGCGGGAAGCGCCGGGGCGGTCCCCGATTTCCTGTTCCGCGCGACCGCGTCCCAGGTGGTCTTCCCCGGCTACATGAAGGTCAGCGGGATGCAGAAGAAGATCAAGGAGAAGGACGTCGACAAGGAGGAGGCGGCCGAGGAGGAAGTGGAGGTTGACCAGCTTCCCCCGCTGGCGGTCGGGGAGACGCTCGACCTGCTCAAGTGGCTCGAGGAGCGCAAGGAAACCCAGCCGCCGGGCCGCTTCAGCGAGGCCTCGCTGATCAAGTCGCTCGAGGAGAACGGGGTGGGGCGTCCCAGCACCTATGCCTCCATCATCGGCACGCTCTACGACCGGCGCTACATCTCCAAGGAGAAGAAGGCCATCCAGCCGACCGAAATCGGCATCAAGGTGAACACCCTCCTGGTGACCCACCTGAACGAGTTGTTCGAGGTCAAGTTCACGGCCGGCATGGAGGAATTGCTCGACGAGATCGAGGCGGGCAAGGTCGAGTGGACCACCATGCTGCGCGATTTCTACGGCCGGTTCAAGGTGTGGATGGCCGCAGCGAAGGGACCGGCCGCCGACAATGCCAAGCTCGGCCAGATCCTCACGGCCCTGACCAGCGTCAGCGCCTGGGGGCCCGAGACCAAGAGGGGCCGCCGGACCTACAGCGACAAGAAGTTCGTGGACTCGATCCGGGATCAGATGGAGGGCGGCGAAAAACCCCTCTCCATGCGCCAGATGGAATCCGTCGGACGCATCGCGCTCCGGTACCGGGAGCAGATCCCCGAGGTGGAAACCACGATGAAGGCGGTCGGACTGGCCGCGCTCCTGGAGGAAACCCCCGACCAGCCGCCGTCCCCGGAAACGCTTGCCAAGCTGGCTCTGCTGAAGGAGATGGAGTTCGACCCGCCCACCGAGCGGCGCGGCCGGAAGTTCGACGACAAGTCGTTCGTGCAGTCCCTGCAGCGGCGCGCCGACCAGAACCGCGAGCTTTCCCCCGCCCAGCTCCAGGTCCTGAACCGGATGGTTCTGAAATATTCGGAACGCATCCCGGACTTCGAGGCGAAACGCCCCACGCTGGGCCTTGATATGGGGCCCCAGACGGAGGATGCCGAGTGCGAAACCCTCCTGAACCAGCTCAAGGGCGTTACGGAGTGGAAGGAGGCGGCGGCCGCCAAGAACGGCAAGACCTTCGACGACAAGACTTTCTTCGAGTCGCTGTCCAAGCAGTACGCCCAGCGGAAGTCACTGACCCCGCGCCAGAAGTCGGCGCTGAAACGCATGGTGAAGAAGTATGCCGCGCCCGAGCCCCAAACTGAATCCGAAGGCTGACGCCCCGGATGTCGCCAATCCCGTTGTCCCCGCGCCGGGCGGGGCGGGCAAGGGCGGGGCGATGATGACCGACGACGAGAGCGTCTCCCAGTTCGTCGCCCACCTGTCGCATGAACGGAATGCCTCCCCGCACACCGTGGCCGGGTACTTGATGGATATCGCGCAATTCGTGCGCTTCACCTGGTCGGGGGATACGCTGCCGCCCTTCAACTGGGCCGCGGTGGACCGCTTCAAGGCGCGTGCCTTCCTGGTCGATTTCCAGAAGCGCGGCAGCGAGCCCACCACAACCTCCCGGAAGTTGTCGAGCCTGCGCGCGTTCTACAAGTTCATGGAGCGCGAGGGGATGACGGGGCTCAATCCCTTCGCCGGGCTCAAGGCGCCCAAGCGGGCCAGGAAGCTTCCGAATTTCCTGTCGCGGGACGAGATCACCCGGCTTCTTGAAATGCCCCTGGCGCTCTGGAAGCAGGCCGCGCACCCGAAGAAGGAACGCGAGCGGATGCTGGCGGAATACTGTGCGCTTCGGGATGCGGCGATGCTCGAGGTGCTGTACAGCACGGGGGGGCGCGTCAGTGAAGTTGCGGGACTCATGGAGCCCCAGGTGGATACCCTGAGCGGGGTGGTCCAGGTCAGGGGCAAGGGCAAAAAGGAACGGCTTTGCGCCCTGGGCCGTCCGGCGTGCAAGGCGCTCAAGGCGTCCCTGTCCCTGCGCAATATCCTCTGGCCGGAAATCGAACGCCGGCGCCCCATGGACCGGGCGCTCTTCCTGAATGCCCGGGGGGGGCGGCTCACGACCCGGTCGGTGGAGCGCCTGCTTAAGAAATATCTGGCGGCGGCCAATCTCAATCCTGAAATTTCACCCCATGCCCTTCGCCACTCCTTTGCCACGCACATGCTGGACGCGGGTGCGGATATGCGCAGCGTTCAGGAATTACTGGGGCATGCCAGCCTGTCCACCACCCAGATTTACACCCATGTGACGGTTGAAAAATTAAGGAAAGTTTACGATGATGCCCACCCACGGGCATGACCATATGATCTGGCTCCTCTACAATTTATGTTTTCCCATCATCTTTCTGGTGATGCTGCCGTATTTTCTGTTCAGGATGTGCCGGCGTGGCGGATATGCGAAGGGTTTCCTGCAGCGGGTGGGGTTTTATGATGCGGGACTCAAGGCGAAGATCAGGGAGCGGTCGCGCGTTTGGATTCATGCCGTGAGCGTCGGCGAAACCTATGTCGCCCTGCGGTTCATGGAGGAGTGGCGGCAGGTGCAGCCCGACGTGGCATTCGTGATGAGCGTGAACACCTCGACCGCCCGCGGCCTGGCGGAAAAATCACTGAACCCCGCGGATGCCTTGGTCTATTTCCCGCTCGATTTCCCCCTTGTTGTCCGCCGGGTGCTCGGGCTGATCCAGCCCCGGATGCTGGTGTTGACGGAGTGCGAGTTCTGGCCGAACCTTCTCCGGCAGGCCAAGGCCCGTCGCTGCCCTGTGCTGTTGATCAACGGGCGGATGTCGGACCGTTCGTTCAGGGGATATTCGCGGGTCCGCCTGCTCTTCACTCCCGTATTAAAACTGGTGGATTGCCTCTGCGTCCAGGGCGACCGGGACCGTCAGCGTTACCTGGCCCTCGGGGTCGAGCCGGACCGCATTCTCACGACGGGGAGCGCCAAGTATGATGTGGCGCTCAAGGACCCCGGAAGTCCGGAGAAGGCGGCACTGATTTTGGGAATGGCCGGAATGTCCGCCTCGGACCTGATTCTGTTGGGCGGCTCCACCTGGCCGGGGGAGGAGGATGTCCTGCTGGATTATTTCATGGAAGCCCGGAGACGCCATCCATTGCTGAAGTTGGTGCTGGTGCCGCGCCACGCCGAGAGGCGTGATGAGGTGGTGGCCGCCATTCATCGTCGGGGGCTTGAATTTGTCCAGCGGAGCAGGGGGAAGGCGGTCGGGGAGGGGGTAAGTCCGGCGGTCCTCCTGGCGGACACCACGGGGGAACTGAGGCACCTGTACACCGCCGCCACGGTCACCTTTGTTGGGAAAAGCCTGACCCAGCATGGCGGCCAGAATATTATTGAGCCGGCTGTATGCGGCAAGCCGGTGGTGGTCGGGCCCAACATGGAGAACTTCCTCGATGTCACTGCGGAATTCAAGGCGGAGGACGGGCTGATCCAGGTTGATGATGGTGCGGGATTGGCGAGGGCGCTAGACTCCCTGATTCTTGACAAATCTCTTCGTGAGGCCGTCGGAGCCCGGGCAATCGGCCTGGTAATGAAGAACAGGGGAAGCCTCCGGGTCACTGTGGGGAGGGCGATACAACTTTTCGGGGCGCCAAGGGGCGCTTGACGCGAACTCCCGTTGCAGGTAACTTAATGATAACCATTTAGGGGGATGGGATATATCGTGATGGGTGATGTAATTCGAATAAGTTTGCTCAAAGCTTCGGGTGCGGCCGGCGTGCGTGACCTGAATCACCCTGTTTCGCCCGATGCCTCCGACCGCGTGAAGTCCAAAATCCCGACACCCTCGACCTTCCACGGCAGCATTTACCCAACCCTGGTGGTGGACGCCAGAGGCCATATCCACGATGCCAATGATGCCGCCCTGTTGCTTCTGGACCAGGAGTTGGATGCCCTCAAATCCATAATGGCTTCCGATGCGATTCTTCGCCTGGATGAGGTGGTCATGGACCTTGTTTTCAAGGCGGCTCCCCTGGGGCGTCCCGTGGTCATGGATGTGTTGTGTGCCCGGCGCGACGGAACCATGATTCCCTGCGAGGCGTTCGTCAACAACATCGGGCAGAGCCCCGATGGGGTTTGGTTGGCCTACCTGATGCTGGTTGAAACCGCCAAGCGACAGGAAACGCCCGAGGCGGCTACGATGGCGGAAGCCAAGCTGGCCCGTGCCGAGCGGCTCGAAATGGCTGGTGTTGTGGCTGGTCAGATCGCCCACGATTTCAACAACCTGTTAACCCCGATGCTGGCTTATCCCGACCTTATCCGTCATGAGGTCGCGGGGAATGCCACCGTGGGGGAATACCTTGATATCATCGAGAAGACGGCCGGCGATATGTCGCGGTTGACCCAGCAGCTGCTCTCCCTGGCCCGCCGGGGCCGCGTCGGGACCGAGGTGTTCTGTGTCAATGAAGTGATTGGGCAGGTCGTCAGCGCGATGCAGCCCATCATCGCTCAAGGCATTACGATTGAATATGATCTGGCGGACAATCTTCTGAACATCACGGGTGGCCGCGACCAGATGCGGCGCGTGATCGACAACCTTTGCCAGAATGCCGTTGACGCCATGGGCGGGTCTGGGACCCTGCGCCTGAAAACTGAAAATGTGTACCTCGACACGCCGGTGGGGGCCTATAGTGCGGTAAAGATCGGAGAGTATGTCAAGATTACGGTTTCCGACACGGGCCCCGGTATTCCCGATGACATTCGCGACAAGATTTTCGATCCGTTTTTCACCACCAAGCGCGCTTCAAAGCAGCGTGGGAGTGGGCTGGGCCTGAGTATTGTCCATGGCATTGTCCGGGATCACCACGGGTACATTGACCTGATGTCGTCCCCCGGGCAGGGGGCCACATTCATGGTCTACGTTCCCATTTCGCGGGTGGGTGGGGGGATAGCCCCCGCCGGCGGGTTGCCGCGCGGAACGGAACGGATCCTGATCGTGGATGACGATGCCCCTCAGGTGAGTGTGTTGACGCAACTCCTGGAGGTGCTCGGGTAT
>CAZMSS010000087.1:0-10616 GCA_964568965.1 uncultured Verrucomicrobiota bacterium
ATGGTCGGGGCGGCGGGATTTGAACCCACGACTTTCAGCGCCCAAGGCTGACGCGCTACCAGGCTGCGCTACACCCCGTAAATCAGAGAACAGTTGCCAGTGTTCAGAAGTCAGACGCACAACCAGCCGAGTAACTTCTTCCTTTGACAGGGAGGGAAAGTTACAAGGGGGGAACCAAACAGTCAAGCATGTCACTTAACCGGGCGGGTGATGTCGAAGTCACAGACGAGCGGAAGGTGATCGGAATACGTCACGGCGGGTATCTCAAGACGGCGGACGGCGATGCCGGGGCTGTGCAGAATGAAATCGAGTTCCATTTTCGGGGACCAACTGGGATAGGTGGGATCCCCCCCCACATTCGCGCTTTTGAGGCCTGTTGCCGCCAGGAACAGCTCGATCTCGGGATCCCCCCAGAAAACGTTGAAATCGCCCGCCACCAGAAATGGCTTTTTGACATCTTTCACAAGGGAATACAGGTCACACAACTGATGCTGGCGGTGGCGGAACTTGATGGACAGATGAACCAGGAACATCGTCACCTGCTCCAACTCCAACTGGATCACGAGCCGCTTCACCCCGTGGTCAAAATACAAAAACCGCTGCTCCTGGATCGCATCGCGGGTCAGGAAGGCATTCATCTGGCGGTTGGCAATGGGCAGGAACCTCAGCCACGAGCGGTCCCCGTACTTTGATTCATAGGTATGATAATGCCCGAGGGTGCTGGCAATCGTCTCGGCCTGGTTCTTCCGGCGGGACCGGAATGACCCTCCATCCACCTCGACAAGACCGACTACATCCGGATCCTGCTCCCGGATGAACCCGGAGATCTGGTCCAACATCCCCCCTGTCCGCTTCAGATACCCCGACCCGGGAAATGGCAAATGGAACCGCGTGCCCACCCCGGCCCCATACCTCACGTTGTACAGCAGAAACCTCATGGCCCCTTTATACGCCTTCCCCGCCCCACACTCAAGTGAACTGCACGAGATTCCCTTTTGTACTCGAATTCAGGAGGCGTTTCCGTTACAAGAGGCCATCACGTTGCCAAAAAGGAAAGCCCATGAAACCTGAGATCATTGTCGCCGTTGATGTGCCCTCCTCCGCTGAGGTCACCCCCCTCCTGAACAAGCTTCCGGACCAATTGACCTGGTATAAAGTGGGGCTGGAACTGTTCTCGGCCGAGGGACCCGCCGTGCTGGCCCCTTTCTCCCTCCGCAAAAAACACATTTTCCTGGACCTCAAGCTGCACGACATCCCCCGCACGGTGTTCAACGCGGTCACCTCGGCAGCCAAATTAGGCGTCAACCTGATGACCGTTCACGCCATCGGTGGCCGCGCCATGCTCAAGGCGGCGGCAGAGGCCGCTGCGGCATTCGGACCCAACCGGCCCCGCCTGGTGGCGGTTACCACCCTGACAAGCCTGAATCAGGAAGACTTTGTAGACCTCGGGATCCAGCGCACGGTTGCGGATCAGGCCCTGGCGTTGACCGATCTGGCTCTGTCCTGCGGAATCGACGGGGTCGTCACCTCCGTCCATGAAGCCCCCCTTCTCCGGCGAAAATTCGGCAATGCGCCGATCCTGGTCACCCCGGGGATCCGGCCCTCAGGCGCCGATGTGGGCGACCAGAAACGGGTGGCCACCCCCGCGATCGCCGTTCAAGCCGGATCAACCTACCTTGTCATCGGCCGCCCCATCGTCGAAGCCTCTGACCCCCTCAAAACGACCCAGGCCATTCAGGCGGAAATTGATCGTGCGTGGGAGCAACAAAGGGGTTGAGGGTTAGGTCAGGGTTCAGGGATAACTTTCGCTCCTACTCTCCAAACTCCACGGCGCCTGATTCGCGAAGGCTGAGGAAGTCGCGGGGTTGCCCCGGGGTGCGGCGGCCCAGGATTACATGGTCCAGCACCTTGATCCCGATCACCTGGCCGGCCTGCACCAGCTGGCGGGTCATGCGCACATCCTCGGCGGAGGGAGTCGAATCGCCCGAGGGGTGATTATGGACCAGTACAACCGCCGCACATCCCCCCTGGATGGCCGGCTTAAAAACCTCACGGGGGTGAACCAGGCTTGAATCCAGAATCCCCTTCGACACTTCATGGGGGTGACCCTTCAACCGGTTCCGGGTGTCCAGGATCAGGACCCAGAAGCGCTCATGGTCCAACCCGCGCGCCAACTCACGCATGACGCCGGCCACATCCTCCGGAGTTCTCACAAAGCCACCCCGTTCATCGCGCGTCTCATCGGCCATGCGCCGGGCCAGGTCCAGGGCAGCCTTGACCAGCTGGGCTTTTACCCGCCCAAGTCCCTTCAGGGATTTGTCGGAGGCCATCTCCTCGACCGACTTGCGCGACAACGCCGTCAGACTCCCGTACTTCACCAGCATCCGCTCCGCCAGATCCACGACGTTCACGCCCCTGGAGCCCGTCCGCAGCAGTATTGCCAGCAAGACCGCATCGGATACGTTTTCCATCCCCTGGCGTTCGGCCGCTTCCCGCGGACGCAGGCGGACGGGCATATCGCAGACCCGGTAACACAATGGAGATGCCCCGGAACCAGGGTTGGTATAAATGCTGGATGACATCATAATATTAGCTTTTTACTAATACTAATAGTCATTCAGGAGGGAATAGTCAACCCCCCTTACAACATCACGGGCTGCGGGCCGTTCCGGCCCCAATCGGCGAGCACCCTGGCTGAAATATCATCCACGGCCATCGTGGGAGTCACCTCGACCCAGGATACGGCGACCTGATGACGGAACCAGGTCATCTGGCGCTTGGCCAACTGCCGGGTGCGTTGAGCGGTCAATCGCATGGCCTCATCCCGTGTTAATTGTCCCCGCACGCAGGCAATCGCCTCGGCATAGCCGATAGCCTGGGCCGCCGTGCATGCGGGATTCCAGCCCCTGTCCAGCAGGAACCGGACTTCATCGAGCAGTCCCCCGTCATACATCGCATGGACACGGGACTCCATGCGGACAACCAGAGCCGCCCTCGCCATAGCCAGGCCGGTGACAAGGCAGGAGGGTTTGACGGCTGTCCAGGACCGGGGTGGTTCGCGCACGCCGGACTCGACCAATTCAAGCGCCCGGATCAGGCGCCGCCCATTGGTACGATCGGACTCCGGCAGCGCGGCCAGCCATGAAGGCGCCAGGGTTTCCAGGGCGCCGCGCAATCCCTCAACCCCCTCTCGCTGAAGTACCCTCTGCCAGCGCTCCCGGGATTCCGGCGCCGCAGAGGGAAGCTCATCCAATCCCGCCAGCAGCGCCTTGATGTAAAGACCGGTCCCCCCCACAACAAGCACCTCTTTCCGTGCGGCAGCCGCTGATTCGAAACACCGGCGCGCCTCTTCCATGAAACAGGCGACGTTATAGGATTCTGAAGGAGACACCACATCGACCCCCCAGTATCGGACGCGCAAGCGCTCCTCGCGGGAGGGTTTGGCGGTACCAATATCCATGCCCTTGTAAACGAGCATGGAATCGGCGGAGAGGATTTCCGCACCGCGGAGTTCCGCCAATTTCTGGGCAACCGCTGTTTTCCCGGATGCGGTGGGACCTACCAGGAAAAATGCGCGACTCTGCGGCGCCTTCGGCATGATGACTCACCCCGGCAATGTCGTTTTGGCAGGAAAAAAGGCGGAGACCATGTAGAGGCCGACGCCCACGCAAATTGCGGAATCGGCCACATTAAAGGCCGGAAAATGATGAATTTTCCAGTGAAAATCCAAAAAATCAACAACATACTGAAGGCGAACCCGATCCAGCAGATTGCCCACGATCCCGCCAATCATCAGCGCCAGCGCCAACCGGTGGACCAGACTATCCGTCAGGAAACTGCGCCGGAAGAAGATCAGGACCAGCAGGACAACCACTGAAAGTCCGACCAAAAGCCCATTCAGGCCGCCGAGCATTCCCCACGCCGCTCCGGTATTGCGCACATGGCAAAGATTAAACAGCCCGGGGATCACCGGAAGACTCTCGCCCAGGTAAAACTCAGCCGTCACCCAACGCTTGGTGACCTGGTCCAGGATAATGATCGCGACGCTGAGCAGTAATACCAACATAACGGGCGAGTATTACTCGGACTCTTCCGACTCCACCACCTCGGTCGTCGGCTCGACACCCTGGGCAAGGGACTCGCCAAACGGGCGGAAACGGCTTCGGCCCTTCTCCTGCTCGGACTGGCACTTGATGCACATCCTGGCAAATGGCAGAGCATGAAGCCGGGGCTTTTCGATCTGGCAGCTGCATGAATCGCACACGCCATAGATACCATCTTCAATGCGCCGCAGGGCGCTGTTGATTTCAAAGACCGAATCATGCTCGCTGCTCACCAGATTCAAGGCAAATTCCCGGTCGAAGTCATCCGTCCGATCCTCGGAGGAAGCGTCATCAATGTACTTCAGCGAATCATCGGCCAAAGCCGTGATCTGGCCAGTCAGCCGGTCGCGCATTTTGATCAGGACATCCTTCAGGATCAGCAGGCTTTTCTTGTCCACCTGCGATTTAACCTGGGGCTTGGCGACAGGCTTCGGCACGACCTTCGCCACGGGCTTAACCACCTTGGCGACAGGCTTGGCGACAGGCTTGGCGACAGGCTTGGCGACAGGCTTGGCTGTTGCCTTGGAAGCGCTGACAGTCTTCTTCGCCACAGGTTTGACACCCTTTGCCGGAGCCTTGACAGTAGCCGCAACCGGTTTTTTCGCCACGTTCTTCTTTTGTACTGATTTTGTTGCCATAAATTTACCTTACCCTTCTCAAGCCACCTTTTCCCGCCGTTCCCGTCGTCTTCCACCGGGAAAAAGCACGCCTAGATAACAAACGAATCCGAAACTGTCAATCCTGCCCCTCACCCGCCCTTAAGCCATATTATAACCGCTTCGGGAAGGGCTGCCACCTCAATAATTTTGCAGGAAACATCACCTTGATCACCAGGCACCATGAGCTCATCACCTACCCGATGGCCTGCCAAAACCTTACCCATCCTGCTGCTGCATGAAATGATTTTCATTTCCGTGTCCTGATCCCACTCGCCAAGGATGTGATGCTGCTCGGTGCGCCCGTCGGCCATCTGGATCGTCACGGAGGTCCCCATCCCGGCGACATCGGCCGCGCAGGTGGCAAAATCGGTCCCGCGAACGGTGTTCAGGTCCTGCTCCAATTCGGCGCTCCTCCGCATGAGGATGCCCTGCTGCTCCTTGGCCGTCTTGTACTCGAAGTTTTCACGCAGATCGCCGTAACTGCGGGCGACGCCGATATCGCGGCTGTTCTTCGGGATGTCCTCATTGACGATCTTCTCCAGCAGCTTCTGGCGCTGCCGGTAGGATCTCCACGAGGTGAGGCCTGTCTTCTGGGCGGAGGCCTGAGCGGCCTGGTCACGCTTGGAGACGAGAATCTCCGCCAATTCAGGGTATACCCGCACCATCCGGCCAATCATGGCTTGCGTATCCACGGGCACTTTGCCCATGGCGGCGTACAAGTAGCGGATAAAACTGGTCCGCTGGACATCGTTCATGCTGTGGGAGGCGGCCTCAAGCCATTCGCGCTGCTGGACAAGCTCACAGAGCTGGTTCGCGGCCCTCAGGCGCTCGCCGTTGTAGGTCTTCTCCAAAGCGGGCAGGATCTGGAATGCCAGGTCCCCGGTGGTCCCAAGCCCCCAGGCCTCAAGGCGGTCGGGACGGCGGGCAAGCCAGAAGAGAACCTCGACACCGGCCTTGCGCATACCGATGAGTTCCTTGAAAACCACGGAACAGGCTGAATCCTGTCCCTGGTCAAGCATGAAACCCACACAGGAGTTCAGCACATTCATCGTCATGGAGGGAATGGACTCGGTGATTGTCTCATAGAGGCGGGCACTGTCATAGCCGGCCAGAAGCTGCAACAGCACCTCAAGCCGTCTCGACGTGATCGACTGGGCGGCGGCCATGAACGTGGCGGGTTCAATCAGCATCCCTGATTCCCGCTCCCAGTTCACCTGTTCCACGGCCACATTCCACTGGCGCGCCAGAACCACGACCTGCACGCGGATGCTCATGTCCTTATCGCCAAACCCCTTCATGAGGAAGGCGAGCCGTTCACCGATAATCCTGATGCTGGACACTTCCAGCTCATCGGGCTTCGCATTGTCGCCCAGTTCATCCAGGCGGGCGAAAACGCCTTCCGCGGTACGCTCGGATGCCAGCTGGGCGAACCAGGAAGCATCGTATGCCTTTGCCTTGTCCAGCAGGGTAATGGGCTCATTCCGCTTGGCGGGAATGACGACAAGAGGGTCATTCTTCAGGGCCTTGCGGGCCACCTCCCAGAATGTCTTCCAGCCGTCCGGCTTGATGATGCCGTCGGACAGGATCTCCTGGAGCCTGGCCACCGGAAGGGGGCCGTAGCTGCGGAGCGCGATTCGGACCAGTTCCGCCGCCTCGGTTTCCGCCAGGGAAGCCAGAGCCACGGCATCCCGGTATTTCCGGGCAAGCAGATGCGCGTCATCCACCAGCTGAAGGGTTTCGGCGGCATAGGCGAAGGACATTTCGTGGCCCATTTTCCGGGAAAAATCAATGGTGACCCGCTCATAGAACGCGTCCACCTTCTTGACCGCGCCGACACCCCATGTCTTGTCCACACACAGGAGTCCGGGCTTCAAGTTTTGGAGCGTTTCGAGGCGGCGGAAACATTCGGCAAGGGCTATGCCACGGTCCAGCCCGAGATTCGCGACAAATTTTTTCCGGACGGGATCATTCCGGAACATCGAGGTCAGCTTCCGGATGCACAGGTCGCGGAAACCGGCGTTGCCATTGTTCCAATCCGCCCGCACCCGGAGCACCTTGACGGCATCGTCGAGGCACCCCTGCTCGATTAGCGCGTCTTCCATGAGTTCCGCCCAGCTGTTGGTCTGGTCGGTCATTCCAGCCCGCCTCAGCTCAGACAGGGCGTTCAGCATATCATTGACCGGCATGCCGGAACCGCTCACCTTGGAGAGGAACCACTCCTCAAACTGATCCTCACCCATCGGAATATGCGCTAATGCTTCCATGATTCGGTTTTCCTTCGCTAAAGGGCGGGGTTTGTATCACATTGGCGAGTCCCCTACAAGACCCAATGCTCTGTGCACCCTTATTGACTCTACCCTCCAAAACCAATACTGTATTTGCTGTTTTTTCAAGGAAAGGATCTGCTGTCGCATGACAACCCAGTTAATTGAAGCCCGCAAGGGCACCATCACCCCGGTGATGGAGACCGTGGCCCGCCTCGAGGGGGTTTCAGCCACGCTTGTCCGGGATGAAATCGCCTCCGGGCGTGCTGTTCTCCCCGCCAATCCCGCTCACCCCATGTCGCACCCGGCGATCGCAGGCCGCGCCTTCCGCACCAAGGTCAACGCCAACCTCGGACGCTCAACCGAACGGTCCGCAGCCGGAGAGGAACTCCGGAAGCTCAATATTGCCCTCAAGGCAGGCGCTGATTTCGTGATGGACCTGAGCGTAGGCGACGACCTGGCCTCCATCCGCGCCGGGATGCTGAAAGCCAGCCCCGTTCCCCTCGGGACCGTTCCCCTGTATGAGGTCATCTCACGCCTCAAGGGGAACACCCTGGATCTCACCCCGCAACTGATGCTCGAAGTCATTGAGGAACAGGCTCGCCAGGGAGTGGATTTCATGACCCTCCACGCCGGGCTGCTCCGCCGCCATATCCCCATGGCCATGAAACGCAAGACAGGCATCGTGAGCCGCGGGGGCGCCCTGATGGCCGAATGGATGAGCGTCAAGAAGCAGGAAAACCCCCTTTTCACCCACTGGGATGAAGTCATCGAAATCTGCCGGAAATACGACGTCACCGTCTCCCTGGGCGACGGCCTCCGGCCCGGCTGCCTGGCGGATGCCAGCGACGAAGCCCAGTTCGCCGAACTGGACACCCTCGCCGAACTGGTCCACTGGTGCCGCCGCGACGGCGTCCAGGTGATGGTCGAGGGGCCCGGCCATGTTCCCTTCAACCAGATTCAGGAAAACATGGAACGTCAGCAGAGACTCTGTGATGGCGCGCCCTTCTATGTCCTCGGCCCCGTGGTCATCGACATCGCACCGGGCTACGACCATATCACCTCCGCCATCGGCGCCACCGCCGCCGCCACCTACGGTGCCTGCCTGCTCTGCTACGTGACCCCTGCGGAACACCTCGGCCTGCCGACGGAGGATGAGGTCCACCAGGGCGTCATTGCCTACCGCATCGCGGCCCATGCCGGGGATGTGGCACGCGGCCTGCCCCATGCGCGGGATATCGACGACGCCATGGCCGGGGCCCGGATGGCCATGGACTGGAAAAAACAGTTCTCCCTCTCCCTCGACCCGGAACACGCCCGCAAACGCTATGAGTCGACCCGCGTCTGCAAGGAGAGCGAAGCCGACCACTGCTCCATGTGCGGCCCTGAATTCTGCGCCATGCGAACCAGCAAGAGGATCCATGACAACACGACCCATTGACCAGGTGCTCGAGATCATGCGCAAGCTGCGCGACCCACAGGGCGGCTGCCCCTGGGACCGCGAGCAGAATCTTGAAACGCTCAAGCCGTTCCTGATCGAGGAATGCTACGAGCTGATTGACGCCATCGATTCCGGGGACGTGGAGAAGCATAAGGACGAACTGGGCGACATGCTCCTCCAGATCGTCTTCCAGGTTCAGCTCCGGCAGGAAATGGGGCAGTTCGGCTTCGACGACATCTGCACCGTACTGTCCGAGAAACTCATCCGCCGGCATCCCCATGTTTTTGCCGACGACACGGTGACCGGCACCAAGGATGTCCTCAAGAAATGGGAGGAAATCAAGAACACGGAAAAGAAGACCGGCAAGCGCTCCGTTGTGGACGGGGTGCCCAAGCACCTCCCCGCCCTGATGAAGGCCCACCAGGTGCAGAGCCGGGCCGCGCGCGTCGGGTTCGACTGGTCGGCGATCCACGATGTCATGGCCAAACTCGAGGAGGAACTCGAGGAAACCAAGGAAGCCATGCGGTCGGGAAACCGGGAGCAGATTGCCGAGGAAATCGGGGATCTCCTGTTCTCGGTCGTCAACCTCAGCCGGTTCCAGAAACTGCACGCCGAGGAGCTGCTGGCCGCCACCGTCCGTAAATTTTCCCGCCGCTTCCAGGCCGTTGAGGCCCAGGTTCACGCCCGGGGCAAGCAGATGACAGACTGTTCGCTGGCGGAGCTGGATGAATGCTGGAATGAGGCCAAGCGGGGCGAAAAGCAGGATGAAATCAACCATCACTAAAACCGATCAGGTCGTAGAGCGCAAGGTGCGCGACAACCTGATTCTTGTTCCCATGAAAACCGGCCCCGCCCGGCTGGACGCCCTCTACACCCTGAATGAAACCGCCGGGTTCATCTGGGACAGCATCACACCGGGCATCACCCGGGACGAACTGGTTGCCCGGCTTGTCGCAAAATACGACGTCAGCGAGGCGACTGCCCGGCAGGATGTCCAACGGGTTCTCGAGCGGCTTACGGCCATCGGGGCCATTCAGGAGTGACATTATGCCCGGATCGGACTGCTATGATGGCCAGATCTCATCCGGTTCCTTCGCCGAGACGCTCCTGGCGGCACCACAATCCCCGCCCCTGTTTCCAGCCTCCGCCTCCCTCGACCTGACTTCCTCCTGCAACCTGGAATGCCGTCATTGCTTCCTGCGCTACGAAACGATCGACCGGCAGGACCGGACAACGGCAGAGGTTTCCCGGATTCTGGACACCTTGCGGAATTTTGGAGTCCTCTTCCTGGTCCTGACAGGCGGCGACCCGTTCGCGCGCGCAGACTTCAAGCCCATCTACCTGGCGGCCAAGCGGAACGGATTCTTCCTGACCCTGTTCTCGAACGGGACGCTCCTGGACGAGGGACTCATGGACTTCCTCGCGGAGCAACCTCCTCGCCGTATCGAGCTGACAGCCTACGGTCATACGGAGGGCACCTACGAGGCCGTCACAGGAATACCCGGTTCATACCGGCGATTCCGGAGTGCCGTGGACGGCCTGCTCAAGCGCGGGATATTGCTCCGCCTGAAGTCCATGGTCCTGCGTACAAACGCCCATGAAATCGAGGCCATTCGGGAATGGGCCCTCGGGCTGGGGTGCGACTTCCGGTACGACGCCATCGTCCATCCGTGCCTCGACGGAGATTCATCCCCGCTCGCCGAGCGCCTTGACCCTGCCACGATCGCCCGATTCCGCCAGCGCGACAGGGAACGCCTGGCGGGGGGGGCTAGCGACACAACCCCGACACCCCGCCGCAAGCACCTTTTCGAATGCGGAGCGGGACTCCTAACCGTTCATGTGGATGCCCGCCATCAGGCTCATCCCTGCATGTCATGGCGGCAGGATCCCTTCGACATGACCGGCCGGCCGACGCTGGCGGCGTGGCAGGCCCATATCACCGCGCTACGCAACCGACCGGCCCCGGGCGGCCCCTGCGACACCTGCGGCGACCGGGCCAGGTGCCAATCCTGCGCCGCCTATTCCCTCCTCGAAACCGGCAACCCGGCAGGCGCACCCCCATTCTTCTGCAGGCTGGTGGAAGAGGAAAGAATTGCGGTAGGTTGTAAATTCAAATGCCGCAAGTAGTGGTCGTTGTTTGTGATCAAGC
>CAZMSS010000088.1:0-10536 GCA_964568965.1 uncultured Verrucomicrobiota bacterium
GTGGCAGGGGCCGTGGCAGCGGCCACCATATACCCGATATTGCGGTCATCATTCCGGGGGGGTGTTGCCGGATTGGCCTCAATCGGATCAAGCGTGGTGGCGGTGGGTACAGGTCTCATGTCGACGGTAATGCCCTCTTGTTTCGGGGGGGGCAGAACAAGGGGGACCATGCAGAAGATGAGAAGGATGATGGCCACGTTGATCGCCATGGAGACACTGACGGGGGTGAACATCCGCAGCAGTTCAGCCCTGGCGTTCTGATAGGTCAGCGTATCCGAAGGCGCGCGCAGTCCGCGCAACAGGATGGCGAGGCGCTCGCGGAGGGGTTTGCGGCGCAGGATATCCATGAACGCGTTGGGATCCCGGTGCTTTCCGGCGATATCCACGACCATCACGGCAATCCGCTGGGACTCGGTAAAATCCACGCGACTGGTCTGGGCGTGGATGCGAATGTGCTGGCGGGCCTGCTCCTCGAAGAGCCGGCGATGTTCCGGATTGGCCTGCACTTCGGCCAGCAGGGCGGCGCGTCCCTCAGGGGACAGGGTGCCGTCGAGGTATTCTTCCGTCAGGAGACTGAAATCCTGCTCGTTCATGATGCCACCTCCCTCATCATGCAATCCTTCAGTAGATCCCGGATCCTGAACAGGGCGACAGCCGTCCAGGTCTCTGTCCGGTTGTTCAGCCGGGCCAGGTCCCGGACCGACATCTTGTTGAAATACCGCTGCTGAATCAATTGCCTCGACGCCTCGGGCAGCTTGGTCAGGCAGGCGCGCAGGTGCTCGACGTAGGCTTCCTCGCGGTCCTGTGCCTTGAGCGAGTTCATGGCCGCCTCAACGACGATGCGGTCCAGCGCATCCTCATCAGGGGCCACATACCGGGAGCGGGCCTTGACCTCCTTGAGCAGGAGGTTCCGGGCGATGCCCTTGGTCCACGACAGGAATGTTCCCCGCAATTCATATTTCCCGATGTTCTCATAACAGACCACGAGGGCTGACTGAAGCACCTCCTCGATCATGTCGATTGAACTGGCGTGCGCGGAAAGAAAGATCCGCAGTTCCTTGCGGATGGCGAAGACAACTTCGCCAAAGGCATCGTTGTCGCCTTCCTGAACGCGCCGTACCAATTGATCGAGTTCGGTTTCGTCCATGTGAGGAGTCCCTTAATCCGTATTACGACTGGATGGGGAAATATTACACGCGGGGTGCAGTTTATTGCAGGGAGGCGGGGAGGATGTCGGCAACGACGGTGGTATTGATGGAGGACTTCAGGCGTTCCCCCGATGCATCGACGGGAATGGTGAACCCGAGGGGTGTCACGCCGTCCATGAAGGCAACGGGCAGGTCGTCGAGAGGATCCGGCATCTCGCCCATGTCCCTGACCTGATAATAGAAGGTACCCGTGGGCGGGGGGAGATAGACGCCATAGCGGCGGTTGCCCCGGACCTTGGCCTTACACCCGGTGGGGTCGGTGAGAATATCGGCCGCCACCGGCTTGACGAGGTACGCCATCTGGAGCGGTTTGCCGCGGGCATAGAAACGGGATACCATGTCGTCCTCCGCGCCCAGGGAGGAGTCAATCAGGCGGGGGTCGGTCGTACGGGTGGTTTTCCAGGGGCCGAGCTCGCGCCAGACTTCCGTGCGCGTCAGGCTGGGGATTCCGGAGCCGCAGATGCCGGGCATGGTCCAGCCGCAGGTGCGGACCCTGAGGCCGCGCGGGGAGGCGAGCCTATGGCGGCGCCTGAACCCCAGCCCCATGCGCTGGAACTCCTGGATGACGCGGTGCCGGTCATTGAACCAGGGCAGTTCGAAGCGTTCCCGGAGGGTACACCGGCGCTGGTAGTCCAGGCCGATGCTGCCGATGAAGCGGTGCCGGTCCAGGATCTCGACGAGGTCGGCCAGCCAGTCGCCTTTCGCGGTGAACTGGACATCCTCCGGCCAGAGGATCAGATACTCGCCCCTGGCCATGTCGACGATCTGGTTCATGGCTTCGGCATGGGTCTGCTTCTTGCAGACCTTGTGCTGGACCCAGTCGCACCCCTCCACATAGTCGCGGAGCCCGGGTTCCTCGGATTCGTTGTCCGAGACGATCCATTCGAGGTTCGGGTACTGGATGCAGAGCCGCGCCGACTCGAGCGTGGCGCGCAGGTAGTGGAGCCGGTTCCAGCTCAGGATGCCGATGGTGACCAGTGGCAGACTCATGGGATATATGGCCTTTCAGTCAGGGTCATGGGGCTATGCCCATCACCGTGAGATACTGTTGCGCAACCGATTGGATAAAGGGGATGGCGATAGCGGACTGATACTGGCCGTAGGCGGAGGCGAGGCGCTCGAGCAGGGCCGGAATTTCATCCGGTTCGCTGAACGCCAGTCCTGCCGTGCCCGTGATCTCGGGGTGCCCGCCGCTGTTGAGGTAGAGGGCGGGAAGGCCGCAGGCCAGGGCTTCCAGAAGGGAGTTGGAGCAGGGGTCGTTCTTGCTTGCCGTGATGTAGAGATCATGCTGGCGGAGCTCCTGTGCGAGTTCCGCGGGGGCAAGCGGCGCGATCATTCTGATTTTGTCGAAGGTGACCGGGGAGCGGCCGATGAAGGTGTATTCGTAGCGGGACCAGTCCAGGTGTTTGTCCAGCCACTCGTAAACCGGGGCGCCTTTGTTGATGTTGTCGGACCAGCTGACTGAGATAAGCCTGATCTTTCGGTTTTGATCGAAGGGAATCCGGCCGGCCGGGTAAAAAATCGAGGGATCCGTGGCATTGGGGATGACGAGCGGGCAGCGGAAGCCCAGTCCCAGCTCCCGGTGTTTTTCGAGGCTGTAGCGGGACTGGAAGATCGATACATCCGCCAGATCATCGTTGATGGCGGCGATGCGCCGGTCGGTGCCGTCATCGAAGCCGCGGTATACGCCGATGGGGCCATCCACCCGGTGGACCATGCGGCAACCGGACCGGCGGAAGGCCTTCAGGCGTTCGGCATCGAAATTGAAGGAGTTGAAGAGGCATGCCCGCGTTGTTCGGGAAATGGTGTTTCCCTCAACCCGGAGCCCCTGCTTCTCCATTTCGTTCCAGATCGCCCGCATGAACTGGTGCCCTCCGCCTGCCGGTGGCGGGGCGAATTCATGGAAGATCGAGACGTCGAACTCACGTCGCCTTGCCCTGAGGAGGTCAAGGCGAAGGCTGATCGCCTTTCGAACGGAGATTGACCGGACCATGGCGGAGAGACAGCGCTTCAGGTGGACCGCGATCTCCGGGCGCGGTAGGGCGCGGGGTTGGTCCAGGCCGCCCGACTGCGCCGCCCGGAGGTCGGCGCCCACCTTTTTGAAATCAGTAGGCATGTGTAATGCAGCGTCTCAGGTAATACGGGTTTTTATCTGGTCGCAGAGGTAGTCGGCGACGACGGGTTTGGTCAGGATGGTACGGGCATAGTGGTTGGCCGCACGGGTCATGGCGTTAATGCGGTCGTGGTCGGACAGGATGGTGCGAAGCCAGGCGGCGCGCTCAATCAGGGTGGCCTGGGTCAGGCGTGTGAGGATCCGATAGCTGGCCGGGTCATCGAGGTCGGCGTTGGCATCAAACCCGCCCAGTCCCGGGAAGAGCTCGAGATAGTGGACGCCCGCCTTGAGCGTGAAGGGGGCGGGAATCTCGATGAGCGGGGCGGTGTCGAGAATCAGGGGGCGGCCCATGGCCAGGCTCTCCGTGGCTTTCCAGGGGAGCACGGCGTGGGGAAGGGTATTGACCACGGTCATCCGGGCATCAAAGATCCGCCGGGCGAATTCCCGCTGGGACATATTGGGGTAAACGGTGGAGTTGTCCTCAATGTCCCGGTTTGCCCGGCTCGTCAGCCGGTAGCAACCGCAGATTCCCGCCTGCTTCAGGGCCTGCTGGGTGTGGTAGCGGATCCAGAAATGATAGTTGGCCGGGGTGATGGGGGTGTCCGGGCGGACGAATATGGAGGGACTGCCCTCGCGCACGGGGTTCATATAGACCCCTGTGACATGGCACACGTCAAATGCCCGTTTGTTTCCGTGCCAGAAGGCATTCCACGCCCTGTGACGGGGATATTGGTCAAGCTGGTCGGCAAAAAACATGAAGGGGACGATTTTACCCCGATGATCGGTTGCGGCCGCCCTTGCCAGCACGCGGTCAGTGACCTGCCAGTTCAGGTTTGCCTTGAAATACACGTCGCAGAGTTTGAGCGCCTCGATGTCATAAAAGAAGACATGGTCGCTCATGTCGAAAAAAACAAGATGCCCATCCACCCGGATCCAGGCGCTTTCGTGTTCCCGTGGCTGGATAAGCCGGGGGAGCGGCCGCGGCTCGGAGGTCGGTGTCGCCCCCTTATAGCGAGTCAGGGCCGAGAGAAAGAAGCCGTAGAAGCCGTTGAAGCCCTTGCGGGATAGCAATTGGGGTTCGTAGATTTGAATGTTCATGAGTCCTTCTACCTGGGGAATAGCGGATAGCTCGTGATCATGGCGCCCGTATTATGAAGTCCGACTGCGACCAGCACGATAACCGCCGTTGTGGCCAAAACCGGGGCGTTCTTCCTCAGGAGGAGCACCGTTTCCGCGGTCAGGATGGCAATAAATGGGAATATCTGGATCACGTAGGACGCCTTGATCGTGTTGCCGCTGTCGGATGGATATTTGATCAGGAACCACAGGAATCCGAGGAGGGTCGTGCTGACGGCCAGGGCCGAAAGGGCGGCAATGCCGCACTCGGGCGGCGGGTCACGCAGCAAAAGGAGCCTGGCAAGGCGCCAGAAGCCGAGCATCAAGCCTGCCGTCATCAAGAGTGTGGGGAACAACGAGACGGCATTCACCCGGCCCAGATATTTCGTCATGGTCGTCCAGTTGGTTTCCAGAAGGGCGACACCCGATTTCTTCGCAAGCCGTTCCTCCAGGTACGGTCCGAATATCTGGGCGCCGGACCGGGTGTCCCTGCCCGAGACACTGAAGTAGTTCCAGTAATCCCCCCAGATCTCGCTGTAAAACACCGGCATGAACTGGTTGGTAAACCGGGGGCGGACCGGAGCGGTGAAGAGATGATCCGTGCCCGTTCCCAGGTAAAAGGAAAGGGGCTGATTGCGTATGCTGAAGGTGGTGGGGGGATGGTTGAATGCGGTGGGTGAACCGTAGCGCGCCCACAGGTGCAGGTAATACCACCCGCCCACGGCAAAGGATAGCGTCAGGGCTGTTGCGAGTGACAAGACGACGCGGCTGAAATCAGGCCGCTTCAGGGCGCGCAGCCCGACCCAGGCGATCAAGGCCGGGAACAGCATGAAGCCCCACTGGCGGGAGAGTGCCAGCAGTCCCAGTTCGATCCCCAGCAGGGCGGTGAGGCGGTGTGACGGTCGCTCGTTGGACCCGCCGTAGAGCCTCATCGCGTCATAGGCTATGCGCACTGTCAGGAAGAGTACGAAAGGCTCACCCCTGACGAACGCAAAGGTCTTGTAGTAGACGGGCAGGATGGCGAGGCAGAGGATCGACACCAGCTTTAGTCCGGCATTCCCGGGGCGAATGAGCTCGCAGAGTTTCAGCATGAACCAGCAGATGCCGACCGAAAGGACGACATTGAAAAGCTGAGCCATCTTGAGGGCCCAGAAGGTGGAGAGGCCAAGGGCGCCTGTGCAGATGGCCGGCAGGACATACGCAAGAGGGGGGGAGAAGAACTCGTTGCTGTCCGCGGGGGTCGGCAGCCTGCCCTGGGCCAGGGTTGTCATGTACTTGGTGTGGGACCCCGCATCGTAGCCGATGGAGGGATTGTGCAGGCACGCATTGAGAAGCACCATGCCGTTCATCGCGATCAGGAGAGCGAGCAGCAAGGCGGATGACCAGGTCGGGCGCTTGAGCGATATTGTTGAGATCATAAAAGGATTCTCCCGGGGCTATAGAAAATTGAATCTGAAGTCTGAGGGCCGCCGATAGTGGCGATAGAAGTCCGATTTGAGCACGCTGTTTTCCAAACGATGCGGGGTGGTGTTGGTGGTCGGGCCGAAGATACGCATCAGGACGCGGTCGTGGTCTACGATCTCGGCCACGACCGGCATCCCGGACACCTGCGCATCAAGAGCTTTGTTCTTGGGCGATTTGAGGTTCGGTTGGATTACGTAGTAGATGCTGCGATAGGACTGTCCGGCGCCACGGTCGAAGTCGATCGTGTCCAGCGTGTCGGCCCCGAGGTAAAACCAGGCTCCTTCAAAGGCTATGGCGAGCCCGAGTTTTTCAGTGCGAGGATTGCGTTCAACCGGGAGCAGCCCCTGGCGCACGAGGCAGCCGAGTGCCTGAATGCCGGTTTCCTCGTAATAGCGCGTACCGTAGGTTTTCCGTTCAGACAGAGTCCCGATGCGGAAGACGATCGACAGGGTGAAAAGCAAGGCGGAGAGAGCGCCTGCAATCATGAGCGGATGGCGCCAGCGGAAAGGCTGGAGGAAAAAACAGGCCAGGGCCAGGGATGGCACCGCCAGATTGACAATATGGGACGTCCAGTTTGCCCTGTCGGAGAAGGCCAGCACGAGAAACTCGACAATCCATTGCGTGGCAAGGACGGCGCCCCAGGGGTTGCGCCAGACCCGGGCGGTCAGCAACGCCGGCAGGCTGATGAGCGCGAAGGGGCCCACCATCCAGAAGAGACTGGTGAGAACAACCTGCGGTTCAAAGCCGTGGGGTTTCCGCAGCGTGGTGTGGGCGGAGTGCGACAGCACGCCCATGGGGGTTCCCGTCGCCCATGAATAGGCGCCCTCGGCAAGGAGTGCCAGGCAGGGAAGCCAGGCGAGTATCACGATCCATCCGGTTTTCCACAGGGGCAAGCCTGCCGCCCCGGTGAAACGGCCTGATCGGGAAAGGAGCACGGCGAAAAGGATGTTGAGAAGCACCGTCAGGAAGAAATCGGTGCCGGCTCCGATGGCGAAGAAGAGCGCCCCGGCGTAGATCACCAGGTTGGCGCGCGTCGGGGTTTGATGCCACCGGTAGAGGCGGAACAGGCTGAAATAGATGCCGGCCATCTTGAAAAGCTGGTAGCCGGAATTGGCGGCGCTGAGGGCGACATGAATGGGGGCGAGGCCGAGGAGAACCGCAAAGAACACGGCGGTCCGCGTGCCTGCGAAGGATCTCACGAAGAAGAAGGCCGCCACCAGGGAGAGCATTCCGACGATTGAATGGACTGCTGCCAGGCTGAATTCATCGATGGGAACACCCAGCACCCCGAAAACCAGTTTGTACAGGGCGTACAGGCCTGTGATTTGCGAGTAGCCATGGTGAAAGGCCACGATATGCCTGATGGCATTCGGGAGCGTGGAGAGATGGGTCAGCGCAGGATCAAGGCTCATCGGGGCCGCGATATGAATGGGAATGTCGCTCCCCGACCAATGGAATACGCAGGGCTGCCAGACCCGTAATGCAGTCAGGATGCCCATGAGGAGCACAATGCCGGCAATCCCCAGCCAGTGGGGCGCCAGAGTCCGTGGAGAAGTGGCTGAATCAGGAGTTGTCATGCTGTCTGCTTGATGATGGCGGACATGCGGGATACATAATGATCCCACGTCAAATGCCTCTCGACGGTCTGGCGGGCCGCGGTGCCGATCCGGCTGCGCACAGCGGCGTCATCCAGAAGTTCCCGGATAGACCTGGTCAGCTCTTCCTGTGAACCCGGGGGAACAAGCCTGCAATTGACGTTGTCCTCCAGGTGATAGCCGTTGCGGATGGCGCTTGTCTGACTCACCACGACCGCCTTTGCCATGGCCATGGCCTGAAGCAGGGTGGTGGTGCCGCTGGAGTAGGTGTTTTCGCGGCAGGGAAGGACAAGGATCCGGGCCGAGGCGAGATGGTGACGGATTTCCGGGAAGGGCACGTTTGTCAGGATGGTCACGTTTGGTGGAACAGGACCGAAGGTGGCGGCATGGCGGGGTGAGGTGATGATCCTGAATGACCGGTCCGGTAGACGGGCGGCTGTTTCGAGGAGCAGATGGAAATCACGTTGCATATCGCCGCCTACAGACAGGACATCGATGGTCTCGCTGATGTCGGGCATCGGGTGGAACGCCTGAGGGTCGACGCCGAAGGGGACGAAGACCACCCGGTCGCTATCGGCGGGCAGTCCGAGCCAATCGCGCAGCCGGATCGCCTCCTCCCAGCCGTAGGTCACAAACTTCGGGACGCGACGGTAGAGGGTGCGGTAGAGGGCCCGGGTCAGGGTGGGGCGGATGGAGGCGATGCGTTCCGGAAGCCCGATGCTGATGTAGAGCAGGGGGGAGCGCAGCAGGCCAAGGGCGCTCAGCCAGACAAGGGGAACGCCGACATTATCCACTGTTGAAACCACGATGTCATTCCGGCGGCATAGGCGCCATTCCTTGAATACGGTCTGGAAATCCCCGCTGGAGCCGCCGATGAGTCGGCATATGCGATCTGCAACCCAGGCCAGGCGACTGGCCCATCGGGAAGGCGGGATTTCGGATTCCAGATTGTGCCGGACGGTAATTCCATGGCCTGGCAGGCGATTGGCGCCGTAGAGCATGTAGTCGGCGCCGGGACAATCCAGCTTGCCCTGCACGACTGAGCGCCGCATCTCGGAATCGAGGAAAAAGTAGAAAGTCTTAATCATGACAATTTGCGGGGTCAGGTCTCATCGACCCGGCACACTCTCTCTACCATGCACAACCGGGATAGGTGAAGGTGGATTTGCCCAGACGCTTGTTCCAGTCATAGGGTTCAGGGAAACGGGCGGCCCATTTGGCCGGCTGTTTGCTGCCGATGGCAAAGAGATAGGCTGGAAACCAGGGGCAGTCGTTGCTGTTGAGGTGAATCAGGGTGAGGCCGTTGCTCTCCATGAGCTGCTTGACGCATAAGGGGGTGAACCGCCAGAAGTCGCCGTAAAGGCCCGGGGAGTAGTGCTCGTCCTGCGAGAAGGGAACGATCATGATCATGACATCACGGGTCATGCAGGCCATGTTGCGGACTGCCTTGGGTACATCGAAGATATGCTCCAGAACGGTATGGTTGACGACGACGTCAAACTTGTCCCTGAACTCCGCCGGCAGGTCGGCTGCCAGGTCAAGGAAGAGGGCGTCCGGCGCTCCGTCGTTGGATGTGCTTGAGCCCCAGTAGTTGGTGATGGAATAACTTGAGGCGTTGGTGAAGTAGCTGCGATAGGTGCGGCCTTCCTTGTCTTCATCACGCCAGCCCGACACATTGACGACCGAGCCCGTAAAGAGGGGGGCATGGGTTTGCAGTTCGTGATTGGACCAGCGACGCGGGCTCAACTCAGGATGGGCCCGGCGTGCGCGGTTGGTGATCCATTGGCGAAGCATGGTCAGGGGAATATTCATAGGGACCTTCTATCGAGGCGTTTATTTGGACAGTTTCGCAGAGGTTGGGCGGGAGGTGGGTGTGAAAGTGAATTTCAACTGTTCCCAGATTTGTGCGGGACCTGCCGGGGTCCCCATAATCCCCACAAGGTCCGCCATGCGGTGGCCGAGGGGCCGTCCCGGTGTGCGGCTTGTGACGATGGCCAGCAGGACGCGTTCCCGCGCCGCCCGCAGGGCCTGCCGCCGTTCCGCAGGGGTAAACAGCGCGCTATGCTTGTCGAGAAGGCGCCGGATGATTTCAACCTGGCGGTGGGCTTTGTTTACCGATTGAGTGATGCTGGCGCCATGGACGCGGTAATCCAGAAGGGGTTCGTCCAGGAGCACTCCGGACAAGCCGTGTTCCGCAAGGGTCAGGAAAAAATCGTAGTCGCCATAACCCGAGTTGAATGCCGGATCAAAGCCGAAACGCCGGACGATGTCGGTCCTGATAAGGGCACCCATATCGATATAATTCCGCCGTTTGAGCAAATTCAGGTCATAGGCGGGGAACCGGGTGATCCCCTCGGCATCACCGAAATGCCGGTGCTGGGTATAGATGAAGGCGCAACGGGGATCGTGGATGGTTTGCATCAGGCTGACGGTTCTGGAAAGGCAGTCCGGGTGCAGGCGGTTGTCGGCGTCGAGGTTCAGGAAGAAGTCGCCCCGGACATGCTGTAGCGAGGCCTGCCGGGTCGCATACACGCCCTGGTTTTCTCCCCGGATGTATCGAATTCTGTTCCCGAACGCGGCGGCCACCTCCGGGGTGTTGTCCGTTGAGCCGTCATCCATGACAATGATCTCGACGCCGGGATAGGTCTGGGCGAGGGCGCTTTCAATGGCCTCGCCGAGAAAGCGGGCGTAATTGAAGGTGGGGATGACCACCGATACCAGCGGGGTGGGGGGTGTTTCTGAAGCGGTCAAATGACACCTTTCCCCTGGGATACGATGCGATCGAATTCGGACAGAGCCTGCTCATCGGTCTTGATGTAATGCCTGCTCCAGCCGTGTTGTTTGTTGATGTCCGACATCCGGGCACCATACAGTCTGGTCTTGGTCAGGATTTGGTCCCGGTCCACGAATTTGTAATGCAACAGCTTGAGGGTGTCCGACTGGTATGTTTTGATCCGCCCCTGGGGGGATGACTTGTGACATCCTGTCGTGAAATTGATCTCGTCGAGGGTGGGGCTGAACAGGATGGTTTTGGAATAGT
>CAZMSS010000089.1:0-9022 GCA_964568965.1 uncultured Verrucomicrobiota bacterium
TACGGGATCGCCATCATCCTCCTGACCCTGATTGTCCGCATCATCTTCTGGCCCCTGACCCACAAGGGAACCGAAAGCATGAAGCGGATGCAGGAACTCCAGCCGCAGCTCAAGGCGCTGCAGGAGAAGTACAAGGACAAGCCCCAGAAGCTCCAGCAGGAGACCATGGCGCTGTACCGTGAGAACAAGGTGAATCCCCTGGGCGGCTGCCTGCCGATGCTGATCCAGATTCCCGTCTTCTTCGCGTTGTTCAGCGTGCTGCGCAGCGCCGTGGAACTGCGCTACGCCTCCTTCCTGTGGGTGGGCGACCTCAGCGCTCCGGAGAATCTGCTTCAGGGGATGGTGCCCTTTATCGGGTCCATCAACCTGCTGCCGCTGCTCATGACGGTGACCCAGATCTGGCAGACGAAGCTGACCCCGGCCGCCGGGGACCCGATGCAGCAGAAGATGATGATGTGGATGATGCCGATCATGATGCTGCTCTTCCTCTACAGCATGCCCTCGGCGCTCGTGCTGTACTGGACCGCGAACCAGGTGGCGATGATCGTTCAGCTCTACTGGCAGCGGAGAATGAAGAAGGCGTAGGAGGAGAGTTTTCAGTGTTCAGAAACCAGTATTCAGGAAATCTGAACACTGAAATCTGAACACTGAATACTGAATTATGAACTGCAACTGCAATTGTCCGATGACGGCGGTAGTATCAGGACTGGCCGCCCTGGCCTACCTGCTCGGGGCGATCCCGAACGGCTTTCTGATCGCGAAGGCGAAGGGGATTGATATTCGCAAGGTCGGCAGCGGCAATATCGGCGCGACCAATGTGTACCGTTCGGTGAGCAAGACGCTGGGGATCCTCACGTTTGCCCTCGATGCGGTCAAGGGCGCGGTCCCGGCACTGGTCTTTCCCGTCCTCGTGACGCACTGCTCAAATGCCCCGGCCCCGACATGGCTGCCCCTGTTATTCGGCGGCCTGGCGATTGTCGGGCATACCTGGCCGGTCTATCTCAAGTTCAAGGGCGGGAAAGGCGTGGCTACCAGTGCCGGAGCCCTGATCGGGATTGCGCCGGGTGCCACGGGGATTGGCGTTTTATGCTGGTTTGTTGCGCTCGTGGGTACGCGGTATATGTCCGTTGCCTCTATTGTCGCGGCCATTGCCGTGCCGGCCGCCGGATGGTGGCTGTACCGGGGGCAGGGCATTGCCCTGCCCGTGGCCCTCACGCTTCTTGGCGCCTTGATTATCTGGCGACATAAGGGCAATATCGAGCGGTTGATGAAGGGTGCCGAGAACCGCTTCGAGTTCAAGAAGAAGACAGAATAAGAATTTCTCTTTTGTAATATTCGACCCATAAGTCCTATTCGGCCCATGAGTCCTATAAGTCTTTCTTGAGGTGAGCCATGAGCAAGAACATCGCCATAATCGGTGACGGCGGCTGGGGAACCGCGCTGGGCCTCTCCCTGCTTCGCAAGGGGCATACTGTCCGGCTGTGGGGCCCCTTTGCGGAGACGATCGAACGCATCCGCGCCTCCGGCGAAAACAAGGACTTCCTGCCCGGAGTCAAGCTGCCCCCCGAACTCGACTGGACCGCTGATCGCGCCCGGGCCGTGGAGCGGGCGGATGTTGTCGTGCTGGCCATGCCGACCAAATACTTCCGCACGGTGTTGGAATCCTTTTCCGGGCTGATCCCGTCCTCCGCCCGCGTGATCAGTGTGGCCAAGGGCCTGGATGGCGCGGACAGCCGCCGCATGACGGAGGTGGCCGAAAGCCTGCTCAAGGCCGGGCCCGTGGCGGCTTTATCCGGGCCGAGTTTTGCCTCCGAGGTGGCGGTGGGGGCGCCCACCGCCGTGGTGGTTGCCTGCCGCGACCTTGCCAAGGCCGCTTATTTCCAGGAAGTTTTCAACACCCAGCGTTTCCGCGTCTATACCTCCGATGACGTGATCGGAGTCGAACTGGGCGGCACCTTGAAGAACGTGATCGCGGTGGGTGTGGGCGTGTGCGACGGGCTGGGGCTCGGTCATAATGCCCGGGCCGCCCTGATCACCCGCGGCCTTGCCGAGATGAGCCGGGTCGGTGTGGCCCTGGGCGCCCATCCGGAGACATTTGCCGGGTTGAGCGGGATGGGCGACCTCGTGTTGACCTGTACCAGCCGCCTGAGCCGGAATTACACCGTCGGGGAGCGGATGGGCCGCGGGGAGAAGATCGGCGACATCCTTGCCGGCATGAAGCAGGTGGCCGAGGGAGTTGAAAACTCCGCCGCCGCCAATGCGCTGGCCCATCGCCTGGGCGTGCCCGCGCCGATCGCCGCCGAGGTGGATGCCCTCGTCCATCAGGGCAGGGCGCCTCTGGATGCCGTGGAGGCCCTCCTCGGCCGCAATCCCCGCCCGGAGCGGGATCGGTAGAAGCGGCAGACTCCCGACTTCTCTCTTCTGTCTTGCTTCGGAGGCTATCGGGAGGATAATGGCCGCATGATTGTGCGAAATCCATGGAACGGGCTTCCCCTCGTGATCGTGTTGGCGCTGGGACTCCAAGCCGCCGACGAACCGATGCGGTTTGATCGTTACGGGGTCATCCTGGATCGCAAGCCTTTCGGGGCGGAATCCCTGCCCCAGCCGGCCATTGATGTCACCAAGCCAGTGGTTCCCCCGGATCAGTCCTTCACAGCCAAGTTCAAGATTGCGGCTGTCACGCGCAATAACAAGGGAGTTGTCCAGGTCGGGCTGGTGGACTTGAAAAGCAACCGCAGTTATATGCTGGGTGTTGGCGACAGCATCGAGGGTGTTGAGGTGGTTGAGGCCGACTACGTCACCGAAAGGGCACGGCTTCGGCGGGATCCGGAGGATTACTGGGTTTCCATGAGCGGCGGATCGAACCATTTTGAAATTGTACGCAAGGATGCCCCGGCCCCCGTGTCCGCCGCCAGCGAGGCGGCACCCTCCATCAAGACGGGGGGGCGGATGGGGGCAGCCCGTTCCTCCTATGCGGCCCGCAGGCAGAGCCGCGAGGAAACTCGCATCCGGAAAGAGCTGGAACTCCTGCAGGCGCAGGAAGCGCAACGGATCCGGCAGTCCAAAACCAATGAACCGGCGACGTCGGTGGCGTCGGTCCGGGCTGGAAAGGGAAAATCCGCGTCCGCCGCGTCGATCGGCGTCACCGGGCAGGCCCTGCTCGAGAAGCTGGGCCAGACGGAAGATTCCGAGATGTCGCCGGAAGAAGTGAACGCCCTCCTGCAGGAATACCAGAAGGAACTGATCCGCAGCGGGCAAACGCCCCTGCCCATCCCGTTGACCCCGGAAACCGACCGGCAATTGGTGGAGGAGGGCGTCCTGCCCTCCCAGGACTGAAGGGGGATTGTGCCATGGATCAGGCGGGAATCGGGATGATCGTGGACCTCACGGGGGCACCGCTCCGGCGCGTGGTGCTCGCAGTGGGGGCCGACATGAAAAATGCCGTGGCGATGGGATATGACCGGAAAGTGGTTTTATCACCTCTCACGGGTGCCCTTGACACCCCGGAGGCGGTTGAGCATTTTGAGCAGGTTGCCGGAAGTTTTCCCGGGGTGTTGGGACGCACCCCGGATACGGTGGCGGTTGACCTGCATCCCGATATGGAATCCTCCCGGTTTGGCCGGAAACTGGCGCAGGACTGGAAACTCCCCCTGGTCGAGGTTCAGCATCATCATGCCCATGCTGCGGCGTGTCTTTCCGAAAATGGACTTCAAGAGGGACTCGTCCTTGTCATGGATGGAACCGGCTGGGGGGGGGATGGGACGATCTGGGGCGCTGAATTGCTGGAGGTCAAGGGAGACGGGACGTTCTGTCGTGTCGCCTCTTTTTCCCCGGTCCTGCTGCCGGGCGGCGATGCGGCCGTCCGGCGCCCCGCGCGGCAGGTGGTCGGACGGTGGATTCAGGCCGGGGTTGAGCTGACGGATCAGCGGCTCATGGCCCTCGGGGTAACACGGGAAGAGGCGGATGTCTGGGAGCAGCAGTGCCGACGAAAGATTAATGCCCCCCTGACCCATGCTGCCGGGCGCCTGTTTGATACCTTCTCCGCCTTGCTCGGCATGGCTCCCCGAGACATCACCCATGAAGGACAGCCGGCAATCCTGCTGGAAGCGGCGGCCCATGAATGGCGGGGGGGCGACATTCCGGTTCTGCCCTTTGAAATCCAGAAGGGCAACAACATGCTGTTGATTGACTGGGCGCCAGCCTTCCGGCTCTTGTCGGACCCGGTGGAGGTGCGACGGGATCCCCTGCGGTGGGCCATGGCCGTCCATGTCGCTGTTGCCCGTGCGGCGGGTGTCATGATAGACTATGCGGTTTCACGGATCCCGGAGCGGCGGATTGGACTAAGCGGGGGAGTCTTCATGAACCGGATTCTCAACGAACTGCTTGGTCAGCGCCTGGAACGGTCCGGGATCACGGTGCTGCGGCACCGGGTGACGCCGCCCGGCGATGGATGTATCGCCCTGGGGCAGGCGGTGGTGGCGGGGATTAGATATGAGACTTGAGATTTCAGATTAAGGGGATGCGCCATGTGTTTGGCTGTGCCGATGAAAATCATTGAAGTCCGGGGCGATGGAACCGGGGTGGCGGAACTGGAAGGCAGTTGCCACGAGGTCAACCTCACCCTCGTTCCTGATGCCGGGGTCGGCGCGTATGTCATTGTGCATGCCGGCTTTGCGATCGAGCGCATGAACCAGCATGAAGCCGACACCATCCTTGCCGTTTTCGCGGAGATAGCTGAATGGCAGAAGAATGCGGTGGAATCGACCCCTTCACCCTCTCCCGTTTCCCTGAAGGCAGAGGACGCGTGAGATGAATTATATCGACGCATTCAGGAACCCGGCGGTGGCGCGGGGGATCCGGGCCAGGGTGGATGCCCTGGCCGGCGACCTCGGGGCGCTCAACCGCTCTGTGAACATCATGGAGGTGTGCGGTAGCCATACCATGGCCATTGCCCGCTACGGAATCCGCGATATCCTGCCCCCCAATGTAAACCTGATCAGCGGACCCGGCTGCCCGGTTTGTGTGACCCCGACCCGCTACATTGACGCGGCCATCGCCCTGGCGGAGCGGGGCGTCATCGTGGTCACCTTCGGCGACATGATCCCGGTGCCGGGCTCGGCCTCGACCCTGGCCGAGTGCCGGGCACGGGGCGCGACGGTGGAGATCGCCTATTCCCCCACGCGGGCGATCGAGCTGGCTGTGGCGCATCCGGAGCGGGAGGTGGTTTTCCTGGCGATTGGATTTGAAACCACGACCGCACCGGTGGTTTCGATCGTCGACCAGGCGACCCGACTCGGCTTGAAAAACGTGTCCCTGTTGACCGCATTCAAACTGGTGCCCCCGGCGCTGACGGCCCTGCTGTCCGACCCGGAGATCAGGATCGATGCCTTTCTCTGTCCCGCCCATGTGAGCGCCATCATCGGGTCCGACACTTACAAGCCTTTTGCTGAGGCCTACAAGGTCCCGTGCGTGGTGGCGGGCTTCGAGCCCCTTGATATCCTTTATGGAATCCAGGGTATCCTGGAACAGGTGACACAGGGGCGGGCGGAGGTGGTGAATCACTATGCGCGGGTTGTCACGGCAGGGGGGAACCTTCAGGCCCAGGCGCTGATGGCGAAGTATCTCGAGCCGGTAGATGCCGCCTGGAGGGGCATCGGCGTGCTGCCGATGAGCGGACTGGGACTCAAGCCGGCTTACGCCGCCTATGATGCGGAGCGAAAGCATGGCGTGACGGTTGACCTGGGGGCGGAAAATCCCGCCTGTGCCTGCGGCGAGGTGTTGAAGGGAAAACAGAAGCCGCCGGAGTGCAGCCTGTTCGGCGCGGCCTGTACGCCGGATCATCCGGTGGGGCCCTGCATGGTGAGTTCAGAGGGAACGTGCTCGGCGTATTTCAAGTATTTAAGGTGATATGAGTGATCAAACCATACAACTGGGGCATGGCGGCGGCGGGCTGATGTCGCGGGACTTGATTCAGCGGGAAATTGTGTCCCGGTTTGGCGACGGGGCGCTCAAGGGGCTGCCGGATGGCGCCACCTTGCCGGTTCCCGCAAGCCGATCCATGGTGTTTACCACCGATAGTTTTGTTGTCCAGCCACTGGAATTCCCGGGTGGCAACATCGGCGACCTTGCGGTCCACGGGACGGTCAACGACCTGGCGGTGTGCGGGTCCATCCCGCGCTGGTTGTCACTGGCCCTGATCCTCGAGGAGGGACTGCCGCTGGCCACGTTGCGCCGGGTCCTGGATTCGGTGAAGCAGGCGGCCGTGGATTGCGGCGTGGTGGTGGTCACTGGCGATACCAAGGTGGTGGCGCGCGGCCAGTGCGACGGGCTCTATGTGAACACCGCGGGGATCGGCGAAGTGATGGACGGCTTTGAGCTTGGGGTCAACCGGGTGGTGCCCGGGGACCAGATCCTGGTGAGCGGCCCGCTCGGCGATCATGGCATGGCCGTGTTGGCGGCCCGCGAGGGGATCCGCATCACCTCCGGAGTCACAAGCGATACCGGGCCGGTCCATCGGCTGGTGCAGTCGGTCCGGGAGTTTGCCCCGAAAATCAAGTTCATGCGGGACCCGACCCGGGGCGGTCTGGCCTCGGTCCTCAATGAGGTGGTCGAGGACCGGGCAGCGGGGATTCTCCTGAGTGAGCCGGACCTGCCGTTTTCCACGGGGGCGAAGGCCGCCGCGGAGCTGCTGGGGGTGGACTTGCTGCAGGTGGCCTCGGAGGGACGCATGATCCTCATCGGGGACGCGTCGATATCAGAGGGGGTGCTGAAGGCCTGGCGCCGCCTGCCGGAAGGGCGGGGCGCGGCCCGCATCGGCGTGGTGACGGAGGCCCGCGGGCGGGTGGTCCTGGAAACCGTCACGGGCGGCCGGCGCCTGGTGGATGTCCCGCGCGGGGAATTGCTGCCGAGGATCTGCTGATGCATGAAATGGCGATAGCACTGGCCTTGATCGAACAGGCGGAGAAGGCCGCGAAGGAGCAGGGCGCCCGGGCGATTCCGGGCATCACGGTGGTCGTGGGCCGGCTGTCCGGCGTGGATCCCGACGCCTTGCGCGCCGTGTTCGAACTGGCGGCGGAGGAGTCGCTGGCCGCAGGCGCGACACTGGAGATCGAGCTGGTGGAGGCGCGGGTTCGATGCCGTAAGTGCGGGAAAATGTCCCGGCCCGAACCGCCCTTCATGACCTGTGTGGAATGCGGCGCGCTGGATGTGGACCTCGAGTGCGGGCGGGAGTTGTATATCAAGTCCATGGATGTGGACGTGGAAGACGGCAAGAGTGAGGGAGGGGTGTCGAATGTGTAAGGATTGCGGTTGCAGCAAGGCATTGGGTCAGGTGCATGGCCATCATCACGATCATCCCCATGACCACGATCATCCCCATGACCACGACCATGATCACGATTATGCCCATGACCACGATCATGCCCATGACCACGATCATCCGCATGTGGAGCGGAGGACAATCGAGCTGGAGCGTAAGGTGCTGGCCGGGAACGATGCCCATGCCGAGGCCAACCGGGAGTGGCTGTCGCGGCACGGCGTGACGGCCATCAATCTGATTTCCTCACCCGGAACGGGTAAGACCTATCTGCTGGAGCGGACCCTGGAGCGTTTGCGGGGCCGCGTCCCCTGTGCGGTAATCACAGGCGATCAGTGCACGGACAATGACGCGAAGCGGCTCATGGGGAAGGGCGCGATGGTGAAGCAGATCGAGACGATCAACTCCTGCCACCTCGACGCCGCGCGGGTCGGGGCGCTGTTGCCCGAGGTGGCCGGGAAGGGCGTCAAGCTGCTGTTCATCGAGAACATCGGCAACCTGGTATGCCCGGCGGCATTCGACCTGGGTGAACATTTCAAGGTGGCGCTGCTGTCCACGACCGAGGGCGAGGACAAGCCGATAAAATATCCCACGCTCTTCAGCATGGCACCCGTGGTGGTTCTGACCAAGATGGACCTGGTGCCGCACCTGGACTGGAGCTTGCCGAAATGCCGCGAATACCTGCACAGAATCCGTCCCGGCGTCTATGTCTTTGAGCTCAGCGCAAAGACCGGTGCGGGCATGGACGCCTGGATTGACTATCTGGAAAAACTGGCCGGCTATGTGCAGGCGCCGTGAACGGGCTTACGGGGAAATGGATCATCGGCGAGATATCGGTGCGCAGAATGCTTGTGTCCCTGATAGAGATCTATGTGTGTGTACTGGTGTTTGCCTGGTTCTTTTCGGACCGGATGATCTTCCAGCCGCAGGCGCCGTCATACCGCGAGGGCGGTGATTTCTACCGGATCCCGGTTACGCCCTCTGAAAAGATCGGGATCCTGGCCCTTGTGAATCCCGCGGCGACGTGGACCGTGCTGCATTGCCATGGAAACGCGGAGGATATCGGGGAGACGCGTGACTTTCTGGAGCAGTACCGGGCCCGGGGCTTCCAGGTTTATGCGTTCGACTACCGCGGCTACGGTATCAGCGACGGGCGGCCCGGCACGGCAAAGTCCTGCGAGGATGGCGAGGCGGCGCTGAATCACCTGGTTAAGGACAAGGGGATCCCCCTGAACCGGATCATCATTCACGGCCGGTCGGTCGGGGCGGGAATTGCGGCGCATCTGGCCGCGAAATTCAAGGTGGGCGGAGTGGTGCTGGAAAGCCCCTTTGTGACGGCGTTCCGGGTCAGGACGGTGATTCCGGTGGCGCCTTTTGACAAGTTCTGCAACAACCGACGGGTCCGTGAAATGACGAGCCCCCTGTTGGTGGTTCATGGTGCGGACGACGAGGTTATTCCCGCCTGGCATGGCCGGGCGCTGTATGGCTCTGCCCGCGTTCCCAAACTTGCCTACTGGGTGCCCGGCGCCGGACATAATGACGTCCCGATGGTGGCCGGTGCTGAGTATTGGCGCCGCATCCGGGAATTGGCCGATCTGGCCGCAAGCGAGCCGATGGTCAAGCCCTGAATGCGGATTCAAGTTTGTCCAGCATAGCTTGCTCCGTCCTGGAAACGGGGGAGGTTAGGCCGAGGAAGCTCCCGGTACA
>CAZMSS010000089.1:9122-10398 GCA_964568965.1 uncultured Verrucomicrobiota bacterium
GCGGGCGGGAGCGTATGGTGCAATCCCCTGGATTTGTATGTGTGCCCGGGCGTCAGGTCTCGGCATGCGCCCGCATCCGCGCATCCAGGGCTTTCAGGCTGCCCAGGCGCAGGAGTTCGGTGGTCAGCTCGCGGGCGCTGTCAAAGCGCAACCCGCTGATGAAAGCCTGTATTTTGGGGATCTTCCGGGCATCCATGCTGAACGTCCGGATACCCAGCCCGATCAGGAGGGGGAGGACGCGTTCATCGGTGGCCATGTCGCCGCACAGGGAGACAGGCTTGCCATGAATCGTGGCCCCGATCATAACGCGATTGATCGCGCGCAGCACGGCGGGATGATGCGACACATAGAGGTCCGCGATACGCTCGTTGGTGCGGTCGACCGCCAGCATGTACTGGACGAGGTCGTTGCTGCCGATGCACAGGAAGTCCGCCTCCTTGGCGAGATCCTCGGCCAGTTCCACGGCCGAGGGGACCTCGATCATGGCCCCGAGGCGGGGATGCTCGTTGCAGGGGGCATTTTCCGCCTTGAGCGACTGGATGCTCTCCTCCACGATGGTTCGCGCATCGAGAAAATCGTCAACCGAGGCGACCAGGGGGAACATGACGCTCAGGGGGCGCCCGGCGCCGGCCCGCAGCATGGCCCTCAGCTGCTGCATGAACAATTCCTTGTTCCGCAGGGAGAACCGGATGGCCCGCAGCCCGAGGGAGGGATTGTTCTCCGTTCCGGACGGGAAGTACGCCAGCAGTTTGTCGCCGCCGACATCGAGCGTTCGCAGGACAACCTCCTGCTCAGGCATGGATTCGAGGATCTTCAGGTAAATCCGGTATTGCTCCTCCTCGGTCGGGACGTCATTGCGCACGATGAAGGGGAACTCACTGCGGTAGAGGCCGATTCCCTCGGCTTTCAGGCGCTGGGCGGTGGGGAGCTCGCTCAGCAGGTTGATGTTCGCCATGAGGCGGATCCGGCGGCCGTCCTGGGTGGTGGTCGTGGGTTGGACGTTGGCTTCAATGGCGGTGTCCTTGCGGCTTTCGAGCATTCCGCGGTAATGGGCGAGGACGTCGTCGGCCGGGTTGACCATGATGTTGCCCTGATCCGCGTCCAGGATGATGGTGGTGTCGGGCCCCTTTTCGTCTTCAGCCAGGGGTGGGTCCTGGACGATCACCATGGGGATGCGCAGGGTGCGGGCCAGGACCGAAACATGGGCGGTGACGCCGCCCCCGATCAGGACTGTCTCTTATACACATCTCCGAGCCCACGAGACAGGCAGAAATCT
>CAZMSS010000090.1:0-10382 GCA_964568965.1 uncultured Verrucomicrobiota bacterium
GATTTCTGCCTGTCTCGTGGGCTCGGAGATGTGTATAAGAGACAGCTACAGGGGGCTCTTTGGTTGCGGGCTGGTGCTCTGTGTTGCCCTGCTGACAGGGTGCAGGACAAGTAGGATGGGTGAGGAAACATGGAAAACAGATATGTTGATGTAAAGGGCGATGACCGGAACGCGGGAACGATTGAGAAGCCCTTCAGGACGCTCGGAAAAGCGTTGGCGGTCTGCGCTCAATCAAAGGATGATGATCTGACGATCAACCTGCGCGGCGGCATCCATTATCTTGACCGGACTATCGTCCTCGGGCCAACGCGCTCCGGGTCATCACTGACCATTCAGGCCTTCGAAAAGGAACGCGTCGCCATCAGCGGCGGCCGCCCGCTCGAGTGCCGCTGGCAACCCTTCAGGGACGGCATCTATGTGTGTGACTTGCCGGAGGCCGGGGCGGGCACACTCGACTTCACCCAGATGTTCGCCGGCGGGAAACGCCAGATCCGGGCCCGCTTCCCCAACAGGGATGACTCCCGGCCCGACAAACGTGCCGGCTATATCAATCCTGCGGACGCGCTCAAGACGGATGAGGGGGATCCTCTCCCCGACCGTGACCGTGACATGATCTATGACTGCGAACCCTTCAAGGGTATCATCTTCGATCCGGCCACCTTTACCAGGAAGCCATGGGCCAGGCCGGAGGAAGCCGTTGTGCACATCTTCCAGGATTACTACTGGGGCAATATGCAGTGGCATGTCAAGGCCCTTGACCGGGAACGGAATAAAATCTGGTTTGGTGAGGGTGGCCATCAGATGGGCGCGAAATGGACCACGGAAGGCTCGACGATCGGCAAGCATTCACGCTTCTACATCGAGAATGTCTTCGAGGAGCTCGATGCCCCCCTGGAGTGGTATCTTGACCGGAAGAACGGCAAGCTCTACTGGATGCCTGAAGCGGGCGTTGACCCCAACGGGGTCCGGATCGAGGTGCCGCAGCTCCGGACGCTCTTCGACCTGGCTGGCAGCCGCCTGAACTCGGTCGAGAATGTCACCTTCAAGCGGATTCATTTCACCCTCACCGAGACCACCCTGTTTGAGCGCTACGAGGTCCCGTCCCTGGGGGATTGGGCGCTTCACCGGGGCGGTGCGCTGCGCCTGGAGGGGACGCGTAACTGCACGATCAAGGATTGCCTGTTCAGCGGCCTGGGCGGCAATGCCCTCTTTGCCAACTGTTTTAACCGCGATCTTGAGGTCACCGGTTGCACGTTCCACGATATTGGTGACAGCGCGGTGCTGTTGGTTGGTGAGCTGGAGACGACCACCGGTACCCAGAAGCGGTTCCCCTATGAGTGCCGCATCGTCAACAACCACTTCTACGATCTGGGCCTCTACGGGAAGCAGACTGCCGGAGTCTATATCTCCCGCGCCAAGCGGATTACGGTGGGGCACAACCTGATGCATGACCTGCCGCGGGCCGGCATCTGCATCGGCGACGGCACCTGGGGCGGGCACGTCATCGAGTATAATCATATCCATGACTCGTGCCTGGAGACGCAGGATCACGGCCCCTTCAATGCCTGGGGCCGCGACCGCACCTGGAGCGCAGTGCATGGTCAATCCACGATGCTGAAGAACCGTTGCATCGATACGGCGGATGCCAAGTCCGATGCCATGGAGCCGGTGATCCTGCGCCACAACTTCTTTGTTGAGAAGGCGGGCTGGGGGCTTGATCTGGATGATGGCGCCACCAACTATGAGATCTACAACAATATCTGCGTCGGTATCGGCATGAAGCTGCGCGAGGGCTCCTACCGCACCATCTACAACAACATCTGGGTCAACTGCGCCTCCTCGCCCTGCTTCCACGTCGGCAATGAGGACAATCACGACCGGTACTTCAACAACATCACGGTCATGAGTCCCCGCTACCAGAGCGAGAATCACGACCGCCTTTTTGACATGAAGGTGACCGGGAACGAGATCTACTACCTGGTGTTCCCGCCGGTGCGGACCTCCTGGCTCGAAAAGATCGACAACAACTGCTTCTTCAATGATCTGGGGCGTTTCATCCTGCGAGTGTTGGAACGCGAATCGACGGTGCGTCGCGATATTGAGCTGGCCGAGTGGCAGGCTATGGGCTTTGACCGGAACTCACTCTTCGGGGACCCCCTGTTTGTCGACCCTGCCCACAACGATTACCGGGTGAAGCCGGAAAGCCCGGCCCTGAAGGTCGGCTTCAAGAATTTCGAGATGGGGCATTGGGGCCTGACCCCGGAGTTTCCCGATATCTGGAATGAAGGCCGATGACCGGGTCAAGGGGCAGGGCAGACGCCTCTAAATTCCAGCGGAATCGGAGGACTGTGAACACCCGCTGCGCTCAAGTCGCTAAGACCGCGAAGAAGACTGTTGTTTTGCCTGCGGCGCAAGCGCCCTGGGTTTGAATTTCAATAAATGCATGCTGGTCAGGCGTACCCCGCCTGCATCGCCAGCCGGGGTTCGTGTGCTTCGGGGTGCCTGATTCCGGGAATTCCAGGCTCGACGCATGATGCGGAAAAGCGTATTTTATGCGCCCGAATGAGCCATGATCACATCATCATTGCCGGGGCCCGTGAGCATAATTTGCAGAACATCACGGTCCGGATTCCGCGCAACAGTCTGACCGTCATCACGGGGTTGAGCGGGTCGGGGAAATCCTCGCTGGCGTTCGATACCCTTTTCGCCGAAGGGCAGCGGCGTTATGTGGAGAGCCTGTCGGCCTATGTGCGCCAGTTCCTCGACCAGATGCAGAAGCCCGATGTGGACTATGTGGAAGGGCTCTCTCCGGCCATTTCGATTGAACAGCGCACGGCGGGTTCCAATCCCCGGTCCATTGTGGCCACCACGACGGAAATTCACGACTACCTCCGCCTGCTGTTCGCCAATGTGGGCCACCCGCATTGCCCGCATTGCGGCAAGCCCGTCTCGGGCCAGTCCGCCGAGGTCATTGTCGATCAGATCCTGCAGCTGCCGGCCCGCACGAAGGTCGCTGTACTGGCGCCCTTGCTCCGGAGCAAGAAGGGGCTCCACGAGGCCGTGTTCGAGAAGGTCCGCAAGCAGGGGTATGTCCGCGTACGCGTGGATGGCGATCTGGTCGAGGTCGACAAGATCCCCGCCCTGAACAAGAAGACGGCCCACAATGTCGATGTGGTCGTGGACAGGCTGGTGATCACCGACAAGATCCGGTCGAGGCTGAACGATTCCGTGGAACTGGCCTTGAAGGAAGGCGGGGGCGTCCTGATTGTCCTGTCCCAGGCCGATGCGGAAACTGCCTGGACCGAGAAGCTCTATTCCGAGAAGCATGCCTGCCCGGATTGCGGGCTGAGTTTTGAAAAGCTGATCGCGCGCCATTTTTCATTCAACGGTCCCTATGGCGCCTGTCCGGACTGTGCCGGGCTGGGCAGCAAATTGGTGTTCGACGAGGGCCTCGTGGTGCCCAAGCCGGAACTCTCGATCGAGGAGGGGGCCATCCAGGCCTGGCGACGCGGGGGCCGCCGGTTGATCCTGTACTACAAGGCCCTGCTGCGGGCCGTGGCGAAGCACTGTGAATTCAGCCTGGAAACCCCGTACAAGGACTTGCCTGCCGACATGCGCCGTCTTCTCATGAACGGCTCCGGCGACAAGGACATGACGTTCGGGTACTGGCGGGGTGGTGCCTTCCGCAAGTACGAAAAACCTTTTGAGGGGGTGTTGCCGAACCTGGCCCGGCGCTATGCCGAGACGGATAGTGATTTCACCCGGCAGCGCCTGCGGGACTACATGAGCAAGCAGCCCTGCCCGACCTGCAAGGGGGCCCGGTTGCGTCCCGAGGTTCTGGCCTGCACGGTGGCGGGAAAGTCCATCGTGGACCTGACGCGCCTGTCGGTCCGCAATGCCCTGGTGTTTCTCAGGACCCTGGTCCTGTCGGAGCAGGAGCGGAAGATTGCCGGCGATGTCATCAAGGAGATCCAGGAGCGGCTCCAGTTCCTGGCCGACGTGGGGCTGGACTACCTGACGCTGGACCGGGAGAGCGGGTCGCTGTCGGGCGGTGAGGCCCAGCGTATCCGGCTGGCCACCCAGATCGGGTCACGGCTGGTCGGCGTCCTGTATGTGCTGGATGAACCCAGCATCGGCCTGCATTACCGCGATAATGAGCGGCTGATCAACACCCTGAAGCAGCTCCGCGACCTCGGCAACACCGTGGTGGTGGTGGAGCATGACGAGGAGACGATCCGGGCGTCGGACTACGTCATTGATCTCGGGCCCGGGGCGGGACGTCACGGAGGCCAGGTGATCCACCAGGGCACGGTGGCCCAGTTGCTGGCGAACCGCCAGTCGCTCACGGCCAAGTACCTGAACGGGGACCTGGTGATCCAGGTGCCGCCGACCCGCAAGGCGCCGGGGACGGACTGGCTCCAGTTGCTCGGTTGTACCGAAAACAACCTGAAGAACCTGAGTGTCAAGATCCCGCTGGGACTTTTTGTGTGCGTGACGGGGGTATCCGGAAGCGGGAAGAGCACCCTCGTGGATGACATCCTGCGCCGCGCCCTGTTCCGCAAGATCTACGGTTCGCGGGAAATCCCGGGCGCCCACCGGCGTTTGCTGGGGGCTGACAAGCTGGATAAGGTCATCGTGATCGACCAGTCCCCGATCGGCAGGACACCCCGCAGCAACCCCTCCACCTACACCGGAGCCTTTGCTCCGATCCGCGACTTGTTTGCCGCCTTGCCGATGTCGAAGGTCCGGGGCTACGGTCCCGGCCGGTTCAGCTTCAACGTCAAGGGCGGCCGGTGCGAGGCCTGCAAGGGCGACGGGATCATCCGTCTTGAGATGCACTTCCTGCCGGATGTCTACGTGACGTGCGAGCAGTGCGGCGGGTTGCGCTACAACAAGGAAACACTGGAGGTTCATTACGGCGGCAAGAGCATTGCCGAGGTGCTGAACCTGACCATCGACGAGGCCCTCGACTTCTTCAAGAACGTTCCCCCGATTGAGCGGAAGCTGCGCACGCTCTCGGAGGTCGGGCTGGGCTATATCCAGCTGGGGCAGTCGGCCACGACGCTCTCGGGGGGCGAAGCCCAGCGTATGAAGCTGGCCTCGGAGCTCAGCCGCCAGGCGACGGGAAAGACCCTTTACCTCCTGGATGAGCCCACGACCGGCCTGCATTTCGCGGATATTGAGCGGCTGTTGAATGTCATCGAACGGCTGAGGGATGCCGGGAACTCGGTCCTGGTGATCGAGCACAACCTGGACGTCATCAAGCGTTGTGATTACATGGTTGATCTGGGGCCGGAAGGCGGGGATGATGGGGGGCGGATTATCGCGGAGGGTACGCCGGAAGAGGTGGCCCGCTGCGAGGCGTCATTTACAGGTCAGGCTTTACGGAAACACATGGGATGAATGGCATGAGACTTTGTTTGATCCTCGGGTGTCTGGCGGTATGGACGGCCGGGGCCTGTCTGGCCCAGGAGGCTGCCGTTTCCCCGATGACGGCGGCGCAGGCCGCGCTGGAAGACGGATTGTACGACCTGGCCCAGCGGCAGGCTGAAGCTGTCCTGAAAGAGGCCGGGGGCGCCACGCTGCTCCGGGGCGATGCGACGGTCCTGCTGGCGAGGGTTCTGCATGGGCAGCACCGGTTCAAGGAGATGAGCCAGCTGATCGGGCAGACCGATCCCAGGACGCCCACCACCCAGTCCGGTGCGCTGGTGTACTGGCATGCCGTGGCACGGTTTGAGGCCGGAAGCGTGGCGGAGGCGCTGGGGGAAATCCGCGGGTTTGCCGCCCGTTTCCCCGGCAGTGTCCTGATCCCCGCCGCCTTTCGCCTGGAGGCCTGGTGCAATCTCAAGGAGGGGCGGCGCGACCAGGCGCTGTCCGTCTTTGAACAGTATGACCGCCAGTTCGGCAGTACGGCGGAGGGTGCGGCCAATCTTCTGGATTGGGGACAGGCCCTGCTTGAAGCCGGTAATGCGGCCGGTGCCCGGGCGGTGCTTGAGCGGCTGGTGAAGGTGACGCCCGCGACGGATACCGTCCAGGAAGGGAAACTGTGGTTGGCCCGGGCGTTCGTGGCCGAGGGGAAGTGGGAGGCGGCCTGGAATCTCCTGAACCTGGCGGCAAACGATCCCAAGCTCCGGCAGGACCGCCGCGCCATGGCTTGGATGAATCTCAGCGAGGTGAATGCAGCCCAGAGTAATCTTGAGGCCGCCGTCACCTCCGCGTCACGCAGCGTGGAGGTGGCTCCCACGCCCTACTTGAAGAACCGCGGGCAGGCCCTGTGGGGGCGATGGCTGTTGAGGCAGGGCAAGCTTGCGGAGGGTGCCGCGATGCTCCGCCCGGCGATTGCCCAGCTGACGGATGACCCGATTTCCGGAAGCCTTCAGCTGGAACTGGCGGGTACCTGCCAAGCCATGAAACAACCCGAGAAGGCGGCCGAGGAGTACCAGTATTACCTGGAGACCTTCACCGACCCCGCGGGACGGCTCCAGGCTTATCGCGGGCGCGGTCTGGCCCTCTGGGATCGCCAGCGGTATGCCGAGGCGTCGGCCATGTTTGAGAAGGCCGCGGCGCTGGCGACCGATCCGGCGGCGCGCGAGGCGCTCCTGGTCAAATCCGCGGATGCCCTTTTTGCCAATTCCCAGTTCAAGCTGGCGGGGGCAGCCTACGAGCGCATTCTGGGCGAGTTTGCGGCGGGAGCCCTGCGGCCGCAGGTGTTGTTCCAGTACGGGGAGAGCCTGGCCCGACAGTCCCAGTGGGAACCCGCGGAGGAGCGGTTCCGGGAGCTGATCCGCCGTTTTCCTGAAAACCCCCTGGCCGAGCGCTCGTGGATGAGGATTGCGGAGCTCAAGGAGGAGCAGGGGCCATCGTTCATGCGCGATGCCTTGGCGGCCTATGCGGATGTGATGTCCATCTACCCCTCGGGCTCCCTGTTCCCGGAAGCCCTGCTCCGGCATGGGTTGGCGGCTTACCAGGTGGGGGAATTCGACACCGCGCTCAAGGATCTGACGCAGGTGGTCAATACGTTCCCGACCAACCGGGTGGCGCAACAGGCCTATTTCATGCGGGGCTGGGCGCTGTATATGAGCGGCCAGGAGGAGGAATCCCTGAAGGTCTGCAAGGCGTTTGTGGAACGCTATCCTGAAAGCGAATGGACGCCCGGCGTGATGTTCTGGATCGGGGAATACGCCAACAATCACGGTCAGTATGCCCAGGCCGAGGAGCAGTTCCTCAAGCTCGTGGAGAAGGCGCCCAAGCATGCCCTGGCCGAGCAGGCGCTGATCTGGGCGGGGCGCGCCGCGATGAAGCAGAAGGAGTACCTGCGGGCCGTGGATATTTTCTCTCGCATGGCCCGCACCTATCCCGGCAGCGAACTCATGGCCGAGGCGCGCTTCCTCCAGGGGGATTCCCTCAGCGAATTGGGCGAGTTCTCGCGGGCCATCCTGGTCTTCGACGACCTGATCGCCAAGTTCCCCAACAGCACCCTCGCCAGCGCCGCCTGGGGACGGCGGGGGGACTGCCAGTTTACCCTGGGCGCCACCGATGCCCGGCGGTATGACGAGGCGATCACCTCGTACCGGTCCGTGGCGCGAAGCCCGGGAACGACGTTTGATCTGGAGCTCCAGGCGGAGTATAAGATCGGCCGGTGCTATAACAAGATGGGGCGCCGGGCCGAAGCCCTCGATCAGTATTATACCCGTGTGGTGATCCGCTATCTGGCGGGCAAGGGGTCGCCTTCGGCGGCCGTCTGGTTCACCAATGCGGCCTTTGCGGCCGCGGATATCCTGGAATTGGAAAAGAACTGGAAGCGCGCCATCAAGGTGCTGGAACGCGTGGTCGAGGCACGGGTTCCGGCCAGCGGTGACGCCCGGAAGCGGATCGAGCAGATCCGGACTGAACATTGGATCTGGTAAGGGGTGACGTATGTTTGAGCTTTTAAGGCAAGGCGGTTTGATTGCATGGATCATCCTGGGATGCGGCGGCTTCGCGCTGCTGCTGTTCCTGGAACGACTGCTGAGTTTGCACAGGGCCCGCATCAAGTCGGAGGATTTCATCGCCGGAATCTGCAACAACCTGCGCCGGGGGAATGTGAATGAGGCCCTGGCCATCTGTGATGATACGCCCGGCCCCGTGGCGGTCATTGTGCGGGCGGCCATCCTGAACCGGCAGGCGGACAAGGAATCCATCCGTACCGCCATTGAAAATGCCGGCCGGACGGAAATCTCGCGCATGGAGCGGCGCCTGTCCATCCTGGCGACGGTGGCGCAGGTGGCCCCGATCTTCGGGCTCCTGGGGACCGTGCTGGGGCTCATCAAATCCCTGCAGGCAATGAAGCTGGCCGCTCCCCTGGTACAGCCGGTGGACGTGATGTCGGGCCTCATGCAGGCACTGGTGACAACGGCCGTGGGGTTGGCGGTGGCGGCTCCGTGTTATATCGCCTTCAACTTCCTCGTCGGGAAAGTGGAGAAGATTGTCATTGATATGGAACGATCGGCATCCGACCTCATTGCGTTCCTGGCGGGTGCCCCGATTGTGAGGGATGAGCCCTCTCCGGAGAAGGACGAATGAGCAAGCAGGGAAATCCCAAGACGAACGGGTGGACGGTGCGCGGGTTCCGGCACTACCGCCCCGGGAACCGCCTGAGCCACGGGCTGGTAGGCGCTGCGCCCTGGGTGAGCTTTTCCCTGCTGGTTTCCGGCTACCTGTATTTTCTGGCCCCGAACGTGCTGCAGCCGGGGTTGGTGATCCAGCTGCCCGAAAGCTCCTTTACGGATGGCCGCCATTATGGCCACAACATTGCCGTCCTGTCGCTGCCGATGGCGGGACGCTCAGACCGGGACGAACTTTTCTTTTTCGATGACCAGCGCTATCTGGGGCGGGAGGCGGCCGAACTGGATGCCTTGCGCGCGGCCCTGGCCACGGCGTGGAGCCAGAAGCCGAACCTTCCGCTGGTGATCGAGGCGGACCGCATGGTGGGGCACGAGACCATTGTGAAGCTGTTTGATATGGCCTCGGAGGCCGGTTTCCGGGAAGTGAACCTGGCAACACGTCCCTCGGGAAGGTGATGGCTGTGCCCAATCCATATGTCATACCGCTACCGTGGAAGAACATGCTGCTCGTGCTGGGAGGCAGCCTGGTATTATGGCTTCTGCCGTGGCTGGCATGGCCGGTGAGCCCGCCTGCAGCCGGGCATGACCCGGTTCGCAAGCCGCCGGTATTCCGGTATGTCAAGGCGGCTCAGGGGCTGGAGGGGTCCACCTGGTCCCCGGTATTGATGCCATTGCCGACGGCGGATGGATTTAGTAAAAAGGCGGCACTTCATGAGATGCCGAGGAATACCCCGGTGGAGGTGCTGAAGCCACGGGTGTCTGATCCGTTGTACCTGGATATGAAGCCGTTGGCGGCACCGTCCCTGCCCGGGCTCGGGATGGCCTCCCTGGAGTCCCGGGTGTTTGAGCCGGACAGCCCGCAACGGACGGTCTTTGGAGTCCAGCCGGCATCGCGGGGAGCGGGCGTCCACGTGGAGGTCGAGGGGGGGCTGAAAGCCCGGAAGTTTGAAGCGAAGGCGCTGCGCGGCATCACGGTGTCGGCGACGGAATTTGCCTCGGTTTCCGCCACGGCCTATGTCGAGATCGACCGGGTCGGTCGCGTGGGACGTGTGCTGCTGGAACAACCCAGCGGTATCGCCGCGGTCGACGCCGCGCTGGTGAAGGGATTGCGCGCTGGAATGGGGGGGACGGGGGACGGTCCGGCGTCCGGGCATGTCAGGGTATTTTTTTGGAAGAGTGATCAAGGGGAGAAGGACTAATATGGAAATCAAAGTCGTGAAATGGGCGCCTGACAATCCGGCTGCCGCTGTGACCTCGTTCCTCAAGCGGCCGGCATTCGATCCCGTGGCAGAGCATACCGCCCACGAAGCCCTTGAGAATATCCGGCTCAACGGCGACGCCGCCGTCCTGAAGTACATCAAGGATTACGACGGCGTTGCGCTCAGGTTGTCCGACCTCAAGGTCACACAGGCGGAACTCGCGGAGGCTCGGGATACGGTGGATCCCCAGTTCCGGAACGCCGCGCGAGAAACCTACAAGCGGGTGGTCACATTTTCCCGTGCCGGGCTGAAGAAGGACTGGAAGATCTTCAGTCCCAAGGGCGGCGAAATGGGCGAGCAGTTTGTCCCGTTTGACCGGGTGGGGGTGTATATCCCCGGGGGGCAGGCGCCGCTTGTGTCGACGGTGTTCATGACGGTCACCCTGGCCCGGGTCGCGGGCGTGCAGGAGATTGTGGTCTGTACTCCCTCCGACAGCAATGGCCGGGTGAATCCCTACATTCTCTTCGCCCTCGAGATGGCCGGGGCCACGGAGATCTACAGGGTGGGCGGCATTCAGGCG
>CAZMSS010000091.1:0-10265 GCA_964568965.1 uncultured Verrucomicrobiota bacterium
CCACCGAGGCCACGATCCCCTCCACCTCGCTGTTGCCCAGCTTGGTTTTGGTCTGCCCCTCGAACTGCGGACCGGGCAGCTTCACGCTGATCACCGCCGTCATGCCTTCCCGGATATCATCGCCCGAGAGAGTCTCCTTGTCCTCCTTGATCAGCTTGTTGGCCTTCGCGTAGGCGTTAACCGTCCGCGTCAGCGCCGACCGGAACCCGCTCAGGTGCGTGCCGCCCTCGATCGTGTTGATGTTGTTGGCGAAACACAGCATCGTCTCGGTATAGGTGTCGGTGTACTGGAACGCGATCTCCACCTCGATTTTGTCCCGCTCTTTTGTAAAGGCGATGACCTTGGGGTGAATGGCCAGCTTGCTGCGGTTCAAGTGCTCGACAAATTCCACCACGCCGCCCTTGAACTTGAACAGCTCCTCGCGGGCCGGTTCCTCCTGGGAGAAATTGATCTCAATGCCACCGTTCAGGAAGGCCAGCTCACGCAGGCGGTTCGCCAGGATATCCCACTCAAACTTGATGGAACCGGTGAAAATCTGGGCGTCAGGCAGGAAGGTGATCTTGGTTCCTGTGCCGCGGGTCTTGCCGATGGTTTCCAGTTTCGACACCGGCTTACCGCGCTCGTAACGCTGGTGGTAGATCTGTCCGTCGCGACGGACCTCGACCTCCAGCCACTCGCTCAAGGCGTTCACGCAGGAAACGCCTACGCCGTGAAGCCCGCCGGAAACCTTATAGCTGTCGTTGTCAAATTTACCCCCGGCGTGCAGGACTGTGAGGGCCACTTCCACGGCCGGCCGCTTTTCGGTCGGGTGCATATCCACCGGGATACCGCGTCCGTTGTCGTTGATCGTGCAGGATCCGTCGGCATTCAGCCTGACCTGGACACTGGTGCAATAGCCTGCCAGCGCCTCATCAATTGAATTGTCAACAACCTCGTAAACAAGGTGATGCAAACCGCGGACCGAAGTGTCACCGATGTACATCGCCGGACGTTTCCGGACGGCCTGTATGCCCTCGAGGACGGTGATATGGGACGCGTCGTAAGCCCCGCTCTTTTTTTGTTGTTCAGCCATAGTTAGAACTCATTCTTATGGAATAACTTATACCGCCCATCGGGGAGCCGTTTCCGATCTCGAAAACAAGTCATCCCGGGGGGAATCCATTAAGGGTCGAAAGATACCGAAAACGGGGTGAATCCGCAAGCGTAATTGTCCCCTAAAACCACTAAATCTTGGGGACGCAGAGAGCGCCTACCCGAAGCCCTAGTGGTGAGGGATAAAACGACAACATCACCCTGTGCTTCGCTCAAGGGTTAGTCCGTATTACAGTAGCCGCTTGACACTCCACTCCTCCACTCTTAGAGTTTCAATAAATTCTCTCAATACTGTTTATCATCATAAGGAGGGTGTTATGAAACGGACGATCATGACTTTGGCGGCGGTTGCGGCATTGGCAGTCTCCAGCGGCGCGTTGGCGGCGGACGATGCCAAGGGCGGGTTGCGGTATTCGATCACGGTCATCAAATTCGAAAACAAGTCCGGCTGGTCCGGCCAGTGGGATCTTGGCGACGCCTGGGGTTCGGTGATGACCGATGCCCTGAACAGCACGAAGAAATTTATTGTCCTGGGCGAGAAGGATATGCGCGTCGAGGCGATGCAGGAACAGAACCTTGGTGATTCCGGCCGCACCGCGGGCGGCAAGAAAACCCCTAAAATCGGCAACTTAACCCCCGCCCAGTTGCTCGTGAAGGGTGAAATCACCCACGTCCAAAGCTCCACCAGCGGCGGTGAGGGCGGCATCAGCTTCAAGGGAATCCGCCTGGGCGGAGCCAAGGACACCGCCGAAATCAACGCCACGATCTATATCATCGATTCCGAGACGGCACAGGTCAAGGCCTCCACCAAGGTCGTCGGCAAAGCCGGCCGCAAGGGCCTGAATGTGGGCTACTCCGGCTCCGGACTGGGCGGGCTGGGCGGCGATTTCGCCGGCTTCAAAAAGGATAACGTCGGCAAGGCCACGGAAGACGCGGTCGCCCAGGCCGTTGAGTTTCTCGTGAAGCAGCTCGACAAGATCCCCTGGGAGGGCTCCGTGGTCTCCTCCAAGAGCGGCAAGGTCATCATCAACCGCGGCAGCCGCGAGGGTGTGTCCGAAGACCAGGTGTTCGCCGTCGGCAAACTCGACGTCACCCGGGATCCCGACACAGGCGAAGTGCTCGACAGCTCTGTCGAGAAGGTGGCCAAGATCAAGGTCAAGACCGTGAAGGAAAAAATCTCGATCTGCGAAGCCACCGAGGGCGCCGACAAGATCGAGGCCAAGATGTCGGTGCAGCCGGAGTAAGGACGAGAATAAGAGTGTTCAGTGTTCAGAATTCTGGCTTCTGTTCTGAAATACTGAACACTCGACTCTGAACACTGAATACTCATCATCCGCATTGTGGCGCCTCGCGCCTCAATGCGGATGATGATGCCGCAGGCTGTGCGGCTTCTCCAGCCCGTGCCTGAGCATCAGGGCTTCATCACCCAATATCGTTGCCGTCGGGCCGTCCGCCATGACCTGGCCGTGATCCAGCAGGATCACGCGCGGGCAGATCTCCACCACCATCTCCAGGTCGTGTGTGGCGATGATTCGCGTGTGCTCAAAGGTCCGGAGCAGCTCCATCAGCCGGCGTCGGCCGCGGGGATCGAGATTTGACGAGGGCTCATCCATCACCAGCACATCCGGAAGGGCGGAGAGGACCGTGGCAATGGCCACCGCCCGCTTCTCCCCGGCCGAAAGCTTGTAGGGCGGCCTCGCCCGCAGGTGCGCCATCCCCACCCGTTCCAGGGCCGACAGGGATCGTTCCTCCACTTCCCGGGGGGAAAGCCCGAGATTCAACGGGCCGAAGGCGACATCCTCAAAAACCGTGGGCATGAACAACTGGTCGTCGGGATCCTGAAAGACCATCCCCACCGACCGGCGTACCGCCGAGGCCGTCGCCGGAGTCAGCAGGAAATCCCCCACCCGCACCTCCCCGTGCTCCGGCATCAGGTACCCATTCAGGTGTTGCAACAGCGTGGATTTCCCGGCGCCGTTCCCCCCGATCACCGCGACGCATTCCCCGTGCGTAATCCGGAAGGATACCCCCCTTAGCGCCTCCGTTCCATCGGAGTAGGCAAACGCCAGGTTTTTCACTTCAAGAATGTGATGACTCATATCCCCACCTGCTTCCCGAGAAATTCCGCCAGGTTCCACCATCTGGCCGCGAGAAAGAATACGCAGCACACCAGGACAAACCCCGTTTCCGCCGCCCCCCACGACATCGGGTCCGTCAGCCGGATCTCGCCATCGAACCCCCGCGCCACCATCGCCCGGTAGATCCGCTGCGCGCGGTCCATCGCCCGCACCAGCAAGTGCCCGATCAGGTGGCCGTACAGGCGAAGCCCGAGGGCTTTCCGCCCGGCCGAACGGATCTCCACGCTCCGCTTCATCCGCAGCCCCTCATCCCCGATCACGAAGAAGTACCGGTACAGGAACAGCAACTGGGTCGCGAAGACCCGGGGCATTCCCAACCGCTCCAGTCCCGCGCACAACCGGTGAATACCCGTGCAGGAGATGAGGATCAGGGCCGCGCTGACGGTTAGGACGAACCGTACCATGATCGACGTAAAGGAAAGCCATCCGCCGCTGACCGGAAAGCTTCCGATCGTCATCACCACATGGCGGTCCAGGAGGGGATTGAATATCCCCACAAACAAGGCGAATGGCACTGCCAGGGCGAGCTTCCTCAGCAGAACCCCCAGGGGTAGGTTCCCCAGCGATACCAGCGCGAAGGGGTAGAGGAATAACGGCATCAGGGCGGATACCTCATAGCGCGGATAGGACATCACCACCAGGATGAACACCATGGTGGTCAGCACCTGGGCCCGGGCATCAAGGCGATGGATCCGCGAATCCAGCCGGGCCAGTTCGTCCATCCGGCCAACTTCAAGATAGTGCATCCCCGCCGCCGGCATTACCCGATGTCCTCGCCGGTCGTCGTGACAGTCAACTTGCCATGCTTCACGCCGCGGGCGGCAATCAACTGGTCAGCCACCAGCCGCACCACGGCCGCCTTCCCTCGGACGGCGAGCACCTCCATGCAGTTGTGGTGGTCCAGATGCACATGCAGTGTCGCAATGATCACCGCCTGGTGGTCATGCTGGATATCCGTCAGCAACCCCTGCACATTCCGCTTGTGATGGTCATAGACGAGGGTTATGGTCCCGGCGATTTCCCGGTTGCCATCCTCGCCCTGGTGCTCCACCAGGTGCGCGCTGACCATATCGGCCACCGCCTGGGAGCGGTTGACATATCCCTTCGCCTTGACCATCTGGTCCAGTTGCCGAACCAGGCCGGCAGGCATGGACAGGCTGAAACGGCTAACGGTTTCCTTTTTCATTGCTGGGGTCCCTTTTGCATGAACATCTCCGCCGGTCGTGTTACCGTGAGCTCAACCAGTAACACGACCTTCGGAGTCTGTCAATTCCCGTGAACTATTCACCCGGAATGCACAGGCAACCCTGTCGGCCGAATGATCAGGCCAGGTCGAACCGATCCAGGTTCATCACCTTGACCCAGGCCGCCACGAAGTCCTTCACGAACTTCGGCTGCGAGTCCGCGCAGCCGTAGACTTCCGCCACGGCCCGCAACTGGGAGTTCGCCCCGAAGAGAAGGTCAACCCGGGTGCCGGTCCACCGGAGTCCACCCGTCTTGCGGTCCCGCCCCTCGAACACCTCGCCCGCTTCCGAAACCGGTTTCCAGGCCGTCGCCATATCGAGCAGGTTCACGAAGAAGTCATTCGTGAGCGAACCGGGGCGCTTCGTGAGGACCCCATGCGGACAGCCGCCGACATTCGCCCCCAGCACGCGCAGGCCGCCGATGAGCACCGTCATTTCGGGTGCCGTCAGCGTCAACAACTGCGCCCGGTCAACGAGCAGCTCCTCGTCCGGAACGGAGAACCGGATCTTGAGATAGTTGCGGAATCCGTCCGCGACCGGCTCGAGTACCGCGAAGGACACCGCATCGGTCTGTTCCGGCGAGGCATCCATGCGGCCCGGCGTGAAGGGGACCGTCACCTCCTGGCCCGCCTTCTTGGCGGCCGCCTCGACGCCCGCGCACCCGGCCAGGACAATGAGGTCGGCCAGCGACACCTTCTTTCCGTCCCGCTGCGCATCGTTGAACTGCTTCTGGATGGCTTCCAGCTGGCGCAGGACCTTGGCCAGTTGCTCCGGCTGGTTGACTTTCCAATCCTTCTGCGGCGCCAGGCGGATGCGAGCCCCGTTCGCCCCGCCACGCTTGTCCGAGCCACGGAAGGTGGAGGCGGAAGCCCAGGCGGTCGAAACCAGCTCCGATACCGACAAGCCTGACGCCAGGATGCTGGCCTTGAGGGCGGCGACATCCTGCGCGTCCACCAGCTTGTGGTTGACGGCGGGAATGGGATCCTGCCAGACGAGTTCCTCGGCGGGCACCTCAGGGCCAAGATAGCGTGCGCGAGGGCCCATGTCGCGATGCGTCAACTTGAACCATGCCCGGGCAAAGGCATCCGCAAACTCAGCGGGGTTCTTCTGGTACCGCTTCGCGATCGGCCCGTAGATGGGATCGAACCGCAGGGCAAGGTCAGCCGTGGTCATCATCGGAGGATGCTTCAGGGATGGGTTATGGGCATCCACAACCATATCCTCCTCGGCCACGTTCTTGGCATGCCACTGGTTTGCGCCTGCGGGGCTCTTGACCAGTTCCCACTCATACTTGAACAGCACGTTCAGGTAGCCGGAATCCCACTTGGTCGGGTTCGGCTTCCAGGCCCCTTCAAGCCCGCTGGTGATGGCATCCCCGCCCTTGCCGCTGCGGAAGCTGCTCTTCCATCCCAGCCCCTGCTCTTCCAGAGGCGCGGCCTCGGGCTCGGGGCCCGCATGCGACGCGGGCCCGGCGCCGTGGCACTTCCCGAACGTGTGACCGCCGGCGACGAGCGCAACGGTCTCCTCATCGTTCATCGCCATGCGCCCGAAGGTATCGCGGATATCGCGCCCGGACGCCACCGGATCGGGATTCCCATTGGGCCCCTCGGGATTCACGTAGATCAGACCCATCTGAACCGCGGCGAGGGGGTTCTCCAAGTTGCGTTCGCCGGAATAACGCTTGTCACCGAGCCACTTGGTCTCGGAGCCCCAGTAGATATCCTCTTCCGGCTCCCAGACATCCACACGCCCGCCGCCGAAGCCGAAAGTCTTGAAGCCCATGGACTCCAGCGCGCAATTGCCGGCCAGGATCATAAGGTCGGCCCAGGAGAGCTTGCGTCCGTACTTCTGCTTGATCGGCCAGAGCAGGCGGCGCGCCTTGTCGAGGTTCGTGTTGTCGGGCCAGCTGTTCAGCGGAGCCAGGCGTTGGGAACCTGAGCCCGCACCCCCGCGACCGTCCCCGGTACGGTAGGTGCCGGCACTGTGCCAGGCCATCCGGATAAAAAGCGGCCCGTAGTGGCCCCAATCAGCAGGCCACCAGTCCTGCGAGTCGGTCATCAGGGCATAGAGGTCCTTCTTGACGGCCTTGAGGTCGAGTGTCTTGAACTCCTTCGCGTAATCGAAATCGGCGCCCATCGGGTTGCTTTTCGCGGCATGCTGGTGCAGCACCTTGGGATTCACCTGGTTGGGCCACCAGTCCCGGTTCGACGTGCCTTTGCCGACGGGATGCGCATGGGTCATTCCTGTAACCGGACACTTCATTTCGTTGCTCATGGGTCCTGACCTCCTGTTCACTTCTGTTTTCAGAATTCTAGACGCCTGATACATGGCAGGCAAGAGTTCGTTTTAACAGGATGCTGTTCAAGCGGCGGGCCTTGATCGCCCCATCCTCAAGATCAATCCCGACAGGCAGGCCAAAGCCAGTGTCAGCCCCCCCCCGACGACTCCCGAGAGGGATCGCCCGGCCCGTTCCGTCCCGGGAGTCATCTCGGCGTCAGGCGCCTTCTTGAATCCGTAGTCCGGAAGAATGGCTGTCTTCTCCTGCAAGGTTGCAAGGTGACCCTGTAGCGCCCCCTCGCCGCCGCTGAGCTCCGCTTTTCCAGCCACCTTGGCAATGGCCCACTCCAACCCATCCGGATGCGTGTAGGCGAACCAACTGGCAATGCCACCGATGACCGCGGCAGCGGCCAGGAAACCTGCAAGAACTCTCCTGCGATCGCTGGATCCCTTGTCCCTTTGGACGGAGAGGCTCTCCGGCCTGGCCTGGGCCACCACCGCCACCACCGCCGCCGTCACCAAGCCTTCCACGATGCCGATCGCCAGGTGAATGGGCTGCAGGATCAGGACAAAGGACTTGAAGGGCAAATCCGATATTCCCGAAAATGTGGTCTGCAGGACCACCCCGAAGGCGCCCAGCTGCAATCCCGCCACCGCCGCCACAACCGCCGCAATCCAAGCGCGCGTGCCGAGCCTGTCCTGACCTGCCAGGGGCTTGTAAAGGAAGGGATAGGCGATGAAGGCCGGGGCAAAGCCTAGATTGAACATGTTGCAGCCCAGCGCCAGCAGGCCGCCATCCGCAAAGAACAGCGCCTGCACCGTCAACACCGAGGCGATCACAAGGAAGGCGGCATGAGGGCCCAGAAGGATCGCCAGGATCAGTCCCCCGCCAAGATGCCCGCTCGAGCCGGTGACAGGAATTGTGAAATTGAGCATCTGGGCCGTGAAGATGAAGGCACCCAGTACCCCCATCATCGGAATCAACCGGTCATCCCGGGCTTCCTTCACCTTCCGGGCACACCACGCCAGCAGGCCACCACTCACCACCCACATCGTCCCGCCCACCGCGGGTGAAATCAATGCGTCCGCCATATGCATGCGTGTCCGTACCCCTTAAATGGTGCTACAAAAAGTACATTTCGTAACACCGACGCATGCCGCTGTCAACGCCGAAAAAGCAAAGGCCCACCGGCGCTGCTCCTGCGCTGGCGGGCCTCTCCCGAGTCTCCCTTAACCCCTGACTCTTTCCGGCGACCTGGTTCCTTCTGGCAAAGGTGGCTGCCTTGTTCTTAACTGACTTGAGACAGCTGCCCTCGTACCCAACCCTTTTTTCCCTCAGCTGCTCTTGTCTGGTAATAGTTATCTCATACGACCAGCGGGAAGTCAGCCCCCCGAAAGGGTGGTTTTCAGGGGGGGCTTTCAGCGGCGCGGCTGCGCCATGAACTTTGCCATCGCCTCGGTCCGGCTGCTCACGTGAAGCTTCTCGTAGATCTTTTTGAGGTGCCAGCGGACCGTCTCCACGCTCAGGCTCAGCCGGCTGGCGATATCCTGGTTGGAATACCCCTGGCACAGTGATTCCAGGATTTCGCGCTCACGCCGCGACAGTCCTTCCTCCTCTGTCTTCGCCGCCGCCGGTCCCTGGAACGCCGCCACCACCTTGCGCGCAATCTCGCTGGTCATGGGCGCACCGCCCTTCGACACATCCGTGAGCGCGGCCAGGATTTCCTCGGGCGACGACCGCTTGAGCAGGTAGCCGCACGCCCCCGCACGCAGCGCCTTGAAAACACTCTCCGTATCCGCATACACCGTGATCATGATGATGCTCAGCGCCGGCAGTACCTGCTTCAGCCGCGCCGTGGTCTCGATACCGGACAGGTTCGGAAGATGCAGGTCCATCAGCACCACATTGGGCGGATCCCTGGGAATAACCTTCAGCGCCTCCTCGCCGCTTCCGCAGGCGCAGACGCACTTGAAGCCGGGCGTGTCATCGAGCAACGCCTGTAGCGTCCGCCGCACCCCGGTATTGTCTTCCACTATGCCGACTCGAATCATGCTTACCTCAATCCAAGGGAACATTAAACCGAACGGTTGTCCCCTGTCCATCACGACTCTCGATCTCGCACGTCCCGCCCATCCGCTCCAGCCGGCGACGCATGCTCTTCAAACCCTCGGCCCCCTCCGACAACGGCCCCTTCGCCAGGCCGCACCCGTTATCCGCCACCGAAACCAGCAGCCCCCCCTGTTCCCCGGCGATCCGGATCAGGACCTCGGTTGCGCCGGAATGGCGGATGACATTGTTCAACGCCTCATTGAAGGCCAGAAACAGGTTGTGACGGCGGTCGGGATCCAGTGGATGGGCCGGAAGGTCGGGCGCCAAATCGAGCCGGCAGCCGATCGTCGTCAGCTTCAACATCCGCTGGGCGCACTCGCAGAAGTAATCCCCCAGCGAGGTCACGGTGTCGTTGCGGGGATTGATCGCCCAGACAATTTCGTCCAGCGTATCCACCATGCGCCGAACCTTCTCGCTGACCTCGCCGAGATAATGACGGGCGCGGTCCGGGTTGACCGTCGGCCGCTGCGCCACCGCGCTCAACAACCCGATCTCGGTCAGGGCGGCCCCCAGATCGTCATGCAGGTCGTGGGCGATGCGGGAGCGTTCCCGCTCCAGCGCCCGCTGCCGCTCCAATTGCAGGAATCGCTGGCGGCTCCGCTGTTTTTCAAGTGCACGCGCCCCCAGACCGACGAGCGCCAGCGCCAGGCTGCCGACGATCACCCAGAACCACCAGGTCTGCCACAGGTAAGGCTTTACCGAAAAGTCGACCGTCTGGGACGACTCGCGCCACGCTCCCCCCACGCCAGCCATCACCCTGAACCGGTATTTCCCCGGCGCCAGGCGGGGATAGACCACGAACCGGGAGGCTGTCGGCGCGGACCAGGCGAGATCATACCCTTCCAGAAACCGCTTGAATTGCACCTGCTCCGGGGCTGAGAAGAACGGAGCGGAGTAGCGGATTGAAACAGGCCCGGACCCCGGCGGGCTGGCAAATACAACAGGGGTGTGCCGGATCCCATCCTCAACGGAATGGATCATCCTGTCCGGGGTCCGTACCTCCTCGATGTACACCCGCAATCCCCCGGTGTTATTTTCAACCGCCCGCGAGGGATCGATCATCACCAGCCCGTTCAGGGTTGAAAACCAGAGCCGGCCTTTGGCATCCTTCGCCGCCAGGTTTCCGAAGCCGCTGCTGCACTGCTCCTCCCTCATCCCCTCATTACGCCCGAACGGCCGGGGATTCAGGAGCGAGGCCTGCCCCGCCACAACCGCCGACAATTCAGACCGCGCCAGGCGCAGGATCCCGTTGCGAGTCCCCGCCCACAGGTAGGGCCCTTCTTCCAGCAACTGGAAAATCCCCCCCTCGGGCAATCCCTCCTTTTCGGTGATCGCCCCCCACTTGAACCCGTCCCACCGGCCAAGCCCGTCCGTCGTGCCCGCCCACACCACCCCGTCCTGGTC
>CAZMSS010000092.1:0-6184 GCA_964568965.1 uncultured Verrucomicrobiota bacterium
AAAAAAGCAAAATAAAAAGTGAAATTTTTGAAAATTCAGGGCGGGAAATTACATGGCACGCATGGGCAGGCAGGCGGATTTAGCGCGGGAATTGGGCATTTCCAAATCGGCGATTAGCCAGGCGTTTAAAAAATTCGACATTCAGATAGCGGTTAATGGCCTGTTTGACCTGGATCATGGGATTTATATGCTCCAGAAGAAACAGAACCAGGCTATTTCACAGGCTCAAAGAAAGGCCGATAAAAAACAACCTGCCGGACTGAAAAATCCAAAAGTCCGGCGGGAAATAATCCGGTTGTTGTGGCCTGTGTGGGAGCAAGCAATAGCCGAAACTATCCGTTCACGAGTTGAAACCTGTTTTGATAGTGCTGCTGACCGCCGTGACGTGGAAAATTATATGTTAGCGTCGATGGGAATATGGGACAAATTCCACCGGATCATTGACCGTCAAAATCCACCGGATATTGGAGATTTTCAATTCAAAAAACCGGATGCCATTAATTTTGATTGGATGAATACATCAATGCAGGATCAAATTAACCGGATCGTTACTGGTGAATACCTGGCGGAAACCTCCCCGTCCCCGCCTGACAATACCGCCGCCCTTGATGGATCGGACAATTTAAGCGGCGCAACCTCCCCGCCCCCGTGAACCCTGACCACCTGGCAAGTGAAAAAAATGGATGACCTAATACGACTAAAAACATTGCTGGCCGCTGGTGTGCCTATACCGGCTGAATTAGCAAACTGGTTAATTGATGGGATCGATGCGTTTTCATCCGGTACGCATAAATCACTATGCAGGGCGTTAGGGTTACGACGGCCTGGACTATCATCACATGCTACACGCGAACTGCTCAAACGCCGGAACGACTGTATTAAAAATATTGCGCTGATGTATGACGGCACGCCCTGGACTAAAGCTGTTTTGATTGAAACACGAAACAAACGCTATCCAATACTGCCAAGCGAAGAAAAAGCATTGTACGGCTATTTAAGATCGCTGAAAGTAAACATTCCGGCACGTCACAGGATTCTAACAATTTTGCAGGAAGGTGAATAAAACACCCTCTTTTCATTCAACAAAAAAACGTGAATCATTAGGCAAACGTAAATTAATAGGCCAAAAATTATGGACAAACAGAATGTTTTAAACGCGACTTTCATCCGTTCCCAAGCCGATAACAAGGCTTTCACAATCCCTGCAACATTAAGCACCGATACACCTATCGAACGCGGCGGCTATTCAGAAGTGTTAGTACACCGGCAAGGCTCAATCGACATGAGCCGCTTTCCATTACCTGTGATCGTCTCACATGATCCATCAAAATTAAATCTTGCCGTCGCTGAAAATCCGCAAATTCAGGGTAGTCGATTAACCGCGTCAATCCGGTTTGCTGAAAATCCTGAAGCCCAGCAATTATTTGCTGATATACAAAGCGGGATCATAAGGAATTTAAGCGTGGGATATAAATGGCAGGATTACAGCGAAACCGAAACCGTTACCACCGTTAACCGCTGGCAGCCGTATGAAGTATCAATTGTTTCAGTTCCAGCGGATCAAAACGCAGGATTTTTCAGGAGTAAAACCATGTCACCAACAGAAGATAAAAAAACCGAAATCAACACAGCCGAAATAACCAAGCAGGAACGCGACCGGATAGCCGGTATCAGAAACTTTGCCAAAATAGCCAGGGTAGAAGAAAGCATGGTTAATGATTTGATCGAACGCAATATCAGTTTAATAGACGCTAAAAACACCATCGTTGAAAAATGGGGTAAACAAGTCGATGCCGAAACCACACGCGGCGATGTCTCTTTTTCCTACGGTCGAGGCGGTTCTAGTGAGGATATAAAAACCGCGATGCTTGACGGGCTGTTGATGCGGTCGGGCATAACCGTCGACAAACCACATCCAGCGGCACGTGATTTTAAGCACACATCAATCATCGAAATTAGTAAAATTTTACTAAGGGATCGTGGCGATAATTTTTATAATGATTCACCAAGCGGTATTTTAAAACGTGCGATGAGCAATAGTGACCTGCCAGACCTGTTAAGCGGCTTGGCTAACAAAAGCATGATAGCCGGATTCATGGAAGCGCAAACCACCCACGGTGAATGGTGCAGTTTCCGCGAAGTATCCGATTTTAAATTGCAAAATCGGCTGGCATTATCCAGTTTTGAAAGTTTGTTGTTAACGCCGGAATTGTCCGAGGTTAAATATAGCGGACTGACCGATTTGAAAGAAAGCTACAAGATCGAAACCTATCAACGGGCAATCAGTTTTTCTAGGCAAATGCTCTTAAATGACGATCTGCAAAGCTTGACCGATATGCCGTTCAGGATGGGAGCCGCTGCTACGCGCAAAGAAAGCGATTTGGTTTACTCAATCTTGACGGAATCACATTTAATGAGCGATGGCAAAGAACTGTTTGCAGATACACGCGGCAACCACATCGACGACGTACTGGCCGAACCTGGACTGGCCGCAGCGGTTGCGATTCTTAGGAAAGCAAAAGACATTGGCGGCTTCGGTTATTTAGGCTTAAAGCCAAGATGGTTAATCGTTGGAGTGGATCAAGAAATGGCCGCGCTGGAATTATTAGCCAAACTCAATAACCCAATAGCTAATAGTCTGGCGATACCCAACTCAGACTTTAGTAAAATATCATTGATCGTTGAACCCAGAATCGAAAGCGCAACCGCCTGGTATCTACTGGCCGCTGGCGTTGAAACCGTTGAAGTGGGTCATTTGGATGTCAACGGAATCAGTTTTGATACCGACCAAAGTTTCAATACTGACGCGCTTAATATGAAAGTCCGGTTGGATTGTGCCGCAAAAGCTCTTAGCCCATTGGGCATGGTCAAAAGTACCGGCGATAAAGACGAGGCGTAACAGAATTTATTGGTGTTCGTGCATCCGACATCAATAATAGGCGTTTGCCGATTTTTCGCTTGATCCTAAAAAAATCGGATTTTTCACTCGCAGTAATGCGGGTTTTTTGTGCCTAAAACCTATTTTTAGGGAATGACTATGGACAAAATAACTTTAACTCGCGGGAAATTTTACCCGATTACGGTAACTGAAAATGAGGGAGCCGTGGCTCAATTCCTGATTAGACCAGGCAATTTTTTACAGATTGTTTTACCAAGCATGAGTGACATAGAACAAGCGGCTATTCAATCGGGAATGATTGTGGGAGGGTTGATGTATGAACGCGGCGCAATGATGCTATTTTTCCAATTTTTCGGAGATAATAAACCAGAAATCACCTTTTCTGTTCCGTATAACGTGCGGATGTTACCACCTGATAATCGAATTTTGCCAAACATTAACAGTCCGGAACAGCGATTTTCTTTTGAGATCCATGGCATAGACGAAAATAAAATTTTGCGGGTTATTCGTATCGCAACCATGCCGCCGAAAATGACGCTTGAATTTTTAAACGCCGTACTGGATCAATTAGTGACCATCGAAAAACAGGGCGTTATGTCTGACTGGCTGGAACGCAAACCTGATTGGCTTATTAAAAAATCACTGGCTTGGGTCCTGGATTGATTAAACCGGATTTATAACCAATGGAATATAACCAAGTGAATAAAAAATACCTTTAGTAATAAATTGCTGAAAGATGCCGGAAAATGTCATTTTTTGCGTGCGGTATTCTGGCATTTGATAAGGTCAAAAGCACAACGAGAACGCTATCGCTAAAAGCCTCGTTGCCATATTATTCCACCTTTTCAAGGGTGCAATAATATAGTTTTTTGGTAGGTTTTTCAGGCGTTGAATAAACCCGTACGTACTTACTACGGAATTTTTGTCACCCGCTGGGATGACAAAAATTCCTGCGTGCGGATCAAGGGCAGTCTATTTAAATAAATTGCTAGTGATTAGCGCGTCGGTTAATTCCTGTTCAGTCGGTAATTTATTACCAGGCATTGTCGCAGCCAACTCTGTTTTACATTTATCGCATAGCTGATAAATTGAGCTATCAATTTTTTTATAATCACGACCACAGTTTTTACAGGTTTTTATATCGCTCATACAACCGGCTCCTGTTTATTTTTATCGTTCATTATTTCAAGTTGGGTTTTTAGTTCGATAATAAGCGCGTCTCTTTCAGATATGATGCCCAAGGCGTTTGATAGTTTAGTTTCAGAAATTGCTAAATCTTTTGATGACTTTGATAATTCAGATCCTATTTTTTTTATGTCGGCCTTTAATTCCTTTATCTGGCTCTTAACTTCTACCATAGCCGCGTTAGTTAATTCGCATTTATGTTCGGCTGTTTGTCTGGCCGCTTTTTCACTTTCAAGGTTTGTATTAGTTTTGGCGGTTTCTTCTGCTTGCTTGGTTAATGCCGCTTGTTGTTGCTGGATAGTAATTTGTGCCTGTTCAATTTCCACGCTTAATTGATCCGCAAGGTCAATGGCCTCGGCCTGTGTTTTTTCAAGTTCTTGCCTTACCAACTCCAGGGCTTCGCGTTCAGATTGTAACCTGGTGTTTGCTAGATCCAGCGCAACCGCCCAAATTTCCGAGCCAAAAACAGCAAGGCGGTCGTTAATTGAGCCAGGAGCCGCTTCGCGTAGTGGCGCGGCTGTTGTCTGTGCCTGATGTTCCTCTTTCCACTCTTTCATTGCTTCGGATATAGTCGTGAAGGAACCACCGCCCACTGCTTTTCTGATTGCCGCCAATGTCGGGCTACCGCCTTCGCTTGTGATTTTGTCCGCCGCTGTATGTATATCGATTTTTGAAATAGCCATTTTTTTCACCTTTATTTTTTATGTAGTATTTGTAATATGTATTATACTACAAATTGTAATATGTATCATACAATATATTACAAAATACAATTTTTATTTTATTGCTAAACGTGCGGCGGCTTGCTCATAAGTTTCGCCTGGCCTCGCCTTGCTTGTAATTTCGGACATAGGCACGCCGTAAACCATTTTTTCTTTTTGGGGTGTGCTTCGTTTAGGCTTTACATTGTCTGGTTGTTTTTCGTGGAAAACAAAGTTCAAGTGGGTAACTGTGCGGCCTGTTTTGCGCTGCGTCCACGATACGTTGTAGTTTGAATGTTCGTTGATGTCCTTTACACCGGGATCAATTACCTTAAGCTTTAAATCCTTAATTGCTGAATATTTATTTTCAATTTCAAACTGTCTCTTTAGCCAATTAATTTCAATTTCCAGCTTGCCGATATCTTTCCATTGCATTAGTAATTCATACAGGCGTATCCCGTAGGTGCTTTTCATGTTTCCTACATGCTTTAATTTGTAGCGCGTAAAACAGCCTTGAAGTTGGTTTAAATACGGTATTAAGTCCGGTGCAAACATAAGTCCTATTTTTCCCTCGGTTTCCATGTAACAAATAGAGCTTATCCAGTGGGTTTGTAATTCGTTAATGTTTGGTCTGTCTGGAAATGGATTTTTTATTACGATGTAACGTTTAAAAAGTTTTTTACTTACATCAATCAGCATTTTGTAAGCATTTTTTTCTGAAACTCCAAACATCATTGCAAAGTCTTTTGCCGATAACTCGAATCTATCGGTGGCTAACAACTGTTTATTGTGATCTACCAAACCAATGCAGGCTAAAACCACTCGCTGCTCATTAAGGGTGAGCTGATACCCTGCTTGTATAACGGCATTAGATTTATAAACAGTTAAATTATTGCTTTTCATTTAAAGATAGCCCCCCTGATTTAAAGTGAAGTCCACTATACTATACCATAACTTAAGGACTATAAAAACAAAGTCCCTTAATAACGTAAATTTGTCCCTACATTGACCGTAAATTTGTCCCTTAATGACCGTAAATTTGTCCCTTAATGACCGTAAATTTGTCCCTTAATGGACTCTATAGGCCACGGATACCAAGCCCTACAGACCGCCTAAAAGTCTTTTAAAAGCTTTTAAAAGATTATATAAAAGGCGCACACGACCAAAACGCCTGTGTATAACCAAAAAAACAAGATCAAAAGCGATGATAGTCTGTGTGTGATAAGTCACGCCTAAGCGCACAGGCTCCCCGATTTGAGCATCCAAAGGCATTGATAGAGTGTGGTGTGGTTTAACCGTGCCTAAGCGCACAGACAACCCGATTTGAACATCCAAGAGCATTGAAGTATGTGATGTGGTTTAACCGTGCCTAGGCGTACAGGCTACCCGATTTGAGCAT
>CAZMSS010000092.1:6284-10198 GCA_964568965.1 uncultured Verrucomicrobiota bacterium
AGTATGTGATGTGGTTTAACCGTGCCTAGGCGTACAGGCTACCCGATTTGAGCATTTAACTACAGCGTTTATAAAGTAGTTTAATACCCTGAATTTGTCGTTTTATAAACCCTGAATTTGTCGTTTAATCACCCTGAATTTGTCGTTTAATCACCCTGAATTTGTCGTTTAATTTCATGGCCTACGGTCTGTTTTTAAGTGCGGTTAAAATATATTTCACGCTTTGCCAAATTTTGGCCTATTTTTTGGCAAAAAAAAATGATTTGATAGCGACTCATTCATTTTTATTACATAGGGCGCGTTATGACCACTGAAAACGGATTCCCACATACTGGATTTTTACGTATCAAACAAATATTGGGCGACAAAAAGTCGAATATTCCGGCATTAATCCCAGTGAGCGCAAAAACATGGCGGGATGGAATCGAATCCGGTTTATATCCCAAACCGGTAAAAATAAGTTTAAGAATAAACGGCTGGCGCGTTACTGACATTGAAAAACTGATTTGTGACATGAACAACCAAGCATAAAAAAATCGGTATATTTGAATGAAAAATTCAAAAAAAATCGATTTTGATTCAATTAATCAGGCGGCGTTAAATTGGCCTCTTGAGTCATTACTTAATCAATGGCTACCAGGCGGATCAAAAAACGGCTGTGAGTATGTCGCGTTGAATCCTACGCGAGCCGATAACCATAAAAACTCTTTTTCAATTAACATCAATTCTGGTGTTTGGGCTGATTTTGCTACAGGTGATAAAGGTGGTGATCCGGTTTCCCTATACGCTTACATAAACAATTTAAAGAATGGTGATGCTGCAAAGGCATTAGCTAAAATTTTGAGCGTTAGCGTTGTTGGTACAGTACCCAAGCAAAAGCCGCCATTAAAAGACAAAACCCCATGGGTGGCAATAATACCGCCCACAAATGCACCTGAACGACCAAAAGCAGACTTTAGGCGTGGACTTCCTGAAAAAGTTTATTCTTATCGAGATGCTGATAGCAGAATAATGGGCTTTATCTGTCGCTTTAAAAAATCAGATGGTACTAAAGAGTTTAAACCGCTTACTTGGTGCAGACATTCGCAAACTGGTAAACAGGAATGGCGTTGGAAGTCTTTCGAGATCCCACGGCCTTTATACGGATTAGATCGGTTAGCAACCAAGCCGAATGCTACTGTTTTAATCTTAGAGGGCGAAAAATGCGTCGATTCTTCACATGAGCAATTATTAGATTTAGTCTGTTTGACCTGGTCGGGTGGCTCCAATGCGCCTAATAAATCGAACTGGCTACCACTGGCAGGTAAAAAAATCATTATCTGGCCTGATTGTGATGCTGAAAAAGATAAAAGAAGCGGCGTGCTATTTCCGGAACCAAAGCAACCAGGCACAAAGGCGGCTATCGAAATCGCTGGAATATTGCAGAAGATAGGGTGCCGCGTATGGCTAGTAAAAATCCCTAAACCTGGAGAAAAAAAACACGGCTGGGACATTGCCGACGCTATCGGTGAGGGGTTATTAGGTGAAGATTTAGCCGCTTTTATACGCGGTAATTTGCAGCCGTTTGAAGGTTTAAACAGTTTAGTGCCAACAAGTCAGATAGACGTTGAAAGCGTGCAACCGAGTCGACACACACGGCAAAGTCTGGAAAAACTGATTGATGAGACTGAAAGCATTGATACTTTAGTTGTTGATGTGGTCATGCAGGTTGCTAATTCTGGTCTATTAAAGCCGTTGATCGAGTACCTGTTAGCAAAGATCGCAAAAAAGGCGGGTGTGCCGAAAGCCTCACTTTTAGAGGTCGTTAATTCGTTTATTTATAAAACCACGGCTAGCATTAATTCCAGTGATAGCGACGGCTGGATAGATGAGATTAATAAAAATCATGCAGTCGTGTACATGGCAGGAAAAACCCTAATTTTTAACAACGAGTTTGATCCGGTAATGAAACAGTGTTTATTCACCTTTTCAAATCGGAATGATTTTGAAAATAGGTTTTGTAATCGTCGGGTTTTTCATAAAGGCGATGATATAGGATTAGGCGCGTATTGGTTTAATCATCCACGGCGTAGAGAGTTTGACGGACTTGTTTTTTGGCCTGGCGAAGATCTTCCAGGCTATCTGAATTTATGGACGGGTTGGGGGGTTCAACCGAAAGTTGGTTGTTGCAAAAAATATCTTGAGTTTGTTCTGGATATTATCTGTTCGGGAAATCAGGATTTATATAACTACATCATTTTTTGGTGCGCTCATTTAGTCCAGCGGCCTCAAGAATTACCAGAAACAGCGCTAGTTTTTCGTGGATCTGAAGGGATCGGAAAAAATACGTTTGTTGATCCGCTTAGAGATATTGTCGGACGTGAGCATTTTTTAATGTTGTCATCGCTTAACCAGGTAACAGGTCGGTTTTCAGGGCATTTGAGCAAAGCACTGTTGATTTTTTGCAACGAGAGCGTTTGGGGTGGCGATAAATCCGCGCAGGGCGTTTTAAAATCCATGATAACGGATGAATTCCAGCCTATTGAGTTTAAAGGTCGTGATTTGACGATGGTTAAAAGTTTCCGGCGGATGATTTTCGCAACCAATGAAAATTGGGCAGTTCCGCGCGGTCCCGAAGATCGACGCTATTTGGTCACTGATGTGTCGGATTCAAAAAAAGGCGATTATGAGTATTTTAAGGCCATTCGAGATGAGTTGAAATCGGGCGGGGTCGAGGCGTTAATGGCGTATTTTTTGAACTGGGATATTAGCAATTGGCATCCGCGCGATATACCTCAAACTTTACAGGAATGCGGCTGGGAGTTAAAAATCAGGTCGGGTGGATCAGTTATTCAATGGTGGTTTGATATGTTGGAACGGGGCTATTTTACCAAAAAAGAGGAGTCAACAATGGACGTACATGGACAAGCTGTGGTTATCCCTGAGAGTTTTGATTGGCCGTTAATATTACCTACAGAGTCGGTACAAAAAACCTATTTGCAGTGGTGCCTGGATTACAGAATCACGCATCCAGAACACCCTGTAGTTATTGGTCGGTCACTTTGCGAATGGGGTTTTAAAACCTCCAGACCAAGAATAGACAATCCAAACCGCAAAATATTTTACAAAATCCCTTCAATTGATGAGGCACGTTCTATTTTTTCTAAACGGTTTTCTATACCTGAAAGCGTTTGGGCAGAGCACGAGGAAGGGCAAGCATTTTTATGATTTGGTCATAGATCGGAAAAACAGACATAACCCCGCGTATTTAGTGGCTTGGTCATAGTAGACATAGTGGGATTGGGGTCTAAATTATTATATGTGCGTACCTGTGTGTGTGCCTATACGGTGTATGTAACCATGAGAGCGACTATACACACATACGATTTACATATAACTATTCTGATATGACTGCTATGACCAAGCCAGTATTCATAAGGGTTTTAGTGGTCATAGATAGGTCATATCGGTCATAGATAACAGTCAAAACTATTCAATATTGGAACAAAAATGGCATTTCAATCGCAATGTAAAAACAGAGTATTAGGAAAAAACATGGCGCAAGTCATGGCAAGTCGACAAAAAATGAAGGTCTGCTTTATCTGTTCTAGGCCATTTAATCGCCGCAAAGGACGCGGCAAGGCCATTCAAGTTCCTAATTTGATAGGGCGGTACATCTGCGAGTGTTGCACGGACAAATAACCAGATTAAAAACTATAACTCTTTGATTTATAAGGTAAAAGGTACTTTCTCAAGATGCTCTCAAGAGGGTTTAACGGGGCGCATTATTCCTATAGGCAATGGCTTTTTTAGATACTAAACAATGGACTTTCTAATAATTGTTTTACTTACCGAGTTCAAAAAATCGTACTTTTTACCAAAAAAAGCAAAATAAAAAGTGAAATTTTTGAAAATTCAGGGCGGGAAATTACATG
>CAZMSS010000093.1:0-6506 GCA_964568965.1 uncultured Verrucomicrobiota bacterium
AATAAGAGACAGAACAAAAGGATGCAAAGCGGTCCCGGAACGGACTGACATTCATCCCCCTCTATCTCGACAACCAGGCCGTGCTTGCTTTCGATCCACTCCGCAAGCCATCGCAAACCCGGCACAAGGCCGGCTTCCAGCAGGACGGGGGGACACAAACTCACCGTCAGCGAGCGCGACGCGTCGAGAGCTTCGCGCAAAAGCGCCTGGATCTCCCGTGTCACGCGGGCATGCTCATCCGCCGGCATCGAGCTGTCGAGCAAACTGACCTTCATCGTGGCCGCCGCCATATATTGCTGAACATGATCATGAAGAATGGCGGCAAGCCTCCTGCGTTCCCCTTCCTCGGCCTGCGTCAGCTCCATCGCCAGTTTCCGAAGCTGTGCCACGCTATGGTCCAGGGCCATGTTCTTCTCCCGCAACGCGTCGTCCGCCCGCTTGCGGTCTGTCACATCCTGGATCGCACCGCAGATCCTCCCATGTTCAAGGTCCGCCTTGCCGATGGTGTGAACCCATCGAGCCTGGCCTGCGGCGTTGATGAAGTGAAGCTCAAGATCATAGGGCTCGCCATGCTCCATGCACCGCCGGACAGCATCCGTAATAACCGGCCTCGCCTCGGGGGCATAGAACGCAATGTCTTTTACTCCCTCGGGCTCATGATCCTTATCCACCCCGTGAATGCGATAGACCTCATCCGTCCAAACAGCCTTCCCGGTTCGAATATCGAGTTCCCAGCCCCCCACCTGGGTCATCCGACCCATTTCACGGAGCAACGACTCGTTTGTGCGAAGCTGCTGCATTTGATGATTCAGCGTGGCGTTAGCGGTTTCCAGTTCCCGCGTGCGTTCATCCACGCGCTGCGCCAGGGTTTCGGCGAAGTTGCGAAGCGTCAGCTCCGCCGTCTTTCGCTCGGTGACATCCTGAATCGTGCCGATCATATAAAGCGGCTTGTGGTCGGCATCGAATTCGACATCCCCATAGCCATGGACCCAGCGTTCCGCCCGATCTGACGCCCGGATGATCCGGTACTCCTTGTCAAATCGCACCTGCCCGGCCAGAACCTCGTGACGGAAATAGACGTCCATCATCTCCCGATCGTCCGGGTGCACAATCGCCAACCAGTCCTCGTAATTGTGGGGATCGTCTTTTTTGAGGCCAAAGATCTCATCGAGCATATCGGATGATGTGAAGCCGCCCGCGACGAGATCCGTCACATATGTGCCCAACCCCGCGATCTGCTGCGCGTGGCGCAGGAATCGCTCGTTATCCCTGATGGCTTTATTGATTTTGCTCGTCATATCAGGGCTCCTAGGGCCTCTCGTGATACTCTACTTTATTACCACACCCGCCTCAATCCTTTCATTCGGTTGATTTTCAGCACGCCGTGGCGTAATATTCGCGGCCTATTTTTGAAATCCCGATCGAACACCAACTATGCAAACCATTTTCTTGCTGGTCATTTCAAACGTCTTTATGACCTTTGCCTGGTATGGGCATCTGAAGTACAGGACATCGCCGCTGTGGATGGCTATTATGGCCAGCTGGTCGATTGCCTTCTTTGAATATTGCTTTCAGGTCCCGGCCAATCGCATCGGGTACGGGCGCTTCAACGGCGCGGAATTGAAGACCATGCAGGAAGTCATCACCCTGGTCATCTTCCTCGGGTTCTCCGTCCTGTATCTCAAGGAGGAGTTGCGCTGGAATTACATGGTCGGCTTCGCCCTGATCATTGCCGCCGTCTTCTTTGTCTTCCACAAGTGGTAGCCCCCTGCTAGTTCCGGGCGGTCTTCAGCAGGCGGGTTTTGATTTCCTCGGGAAGGCCTGAATTGGTGATCCATGTCCTGGCGGAGGAATCCGTCTCCAGCCAGCGCCTCGCCACGCTCTCCATCATCTGGTTGCGCAGGTTCGGATCCGCGAGAGTCTCGGCCCATTGGGCCGCAGCCTTGGGATCAGAGTATTGAAGCGAATTCACCAGCGACTGGAGAGCGGCCTCGCGCGATTTACCCGCTGGTAACTCCTTGACCCATGACCCGGCGGCATCCGGGTCATTCTGCGCCCACGAATTCACCACATCCTGACAGGCCCTGGCCTGCAAGTCGTCATTGGCGAACCCCGCCGCCCACTTCGCCGCCCGGGCGGGATCCTGTTGTGCCCAACGGGAGACGGTCTGGGCGGCCGCCTCATTCTGCATTTTCCCGGGTTGCAGTTTGGAAACATATTTGGCGGCCTCAACCGGGTTGCTCTCAGCCCAGGCCCCGATCGCGGCGGGCAGGAGTTGCTCCAGCTCCTTGCCGGGAAGTTGCGCAACCCATGTAATGGCCGAAACCGGGTCGGCCGACGACCACTGGCTCACGGCCGAAGCCAGCGATCCATCACGGGCCCCGTCCTTCTGGTCGCGGACAAAGGTCACGGCCTCCACGGGGTTCAATTCAATCCACCGCCCCTGGATGTTACGGAGGGTCTGCTTGCGGAGGGTGGCATCCTCCAGCTTCAGGCTCCACTCCAGCGCCCCCTGGAAATCATGATAAGCCCACTGGGAGACCAGCGAGGAAAGACTGTTGTTCCGTTGCTGGCCCGCCGGGAGCGTCATCAGCACCGCCACGGCCTGCGTGGGACTTTGCCTGGCCCATGCGGAATACGCCAGTTGCTGGTACGCCTGGCTCCGGTCCGCAAGCGACGGGAGAGCCTGGGCCCATTCAAGGGCTTTGGCGGAGTCGACCTCTACCCAGTTCTGGAGAAGACTTGCCATGCAATTGCGGCGGGTGGACGACATGGGCATCGCATCAATCAGGGCGGCCGTGGCCGCGGGTTCAGACTGGGCCATCGAATAGATCGACGACTGGAGGGCAGCCTGCTGATCGCGCCCCGGGGGAAGACTCTTCACCCATTCCAACGCCGCCTTTGCATCCGAGTTTGCCCATGTCCCCGCAAGGTTCCCCAGCGCCGCCGTCCGTTGTTTCCCCGCAGGCAGGGACATCACGTAATCCGCCGCCTCCCTTGGATTCACGGAGGCCCACGCCCCCATGATATGCGGCATCGCGACCTGCTTCAGCGATTCGTCCTGCAACTGCTTAACCCACGCCACCGCGCCCGCCAGGTCATTCTGGCTCCACGGCCACAGGATCATTTGCAGGGAGTTCTTCCGCTCCTGGGAGTCAGGCATGGCAAGCACCATGGCGGCGGCGCGGGAGGGATCGGTCATTGCCAGAGCCCCCAACAAGCCACGAACCGCCTCAGCCTGGCTCGTCCCCCTGGGAAGGGCGTTCACCCACGCCTCCGCGGCCGGGAAATCGCGTTGCGCCCATTCGGAGACAATCCCCTGCACACCCCCGCCCCACTGTCTCGACGAAGGCATGCTCATCATCTTGGAGAGGACGGTGACGGGATCCGTCTTGGCCCAGTTCATGAAAATCTGATAGGAAAAGTTGCGCAGCAGGTGCGGGGCCATACTCTGCACCAGCAGGTAGGAGGCCTCGGGGGCATTTTCTGCCAGTCCTGAAATCGCCGCCTGCAGCATCTTATCAAACGCCTGTCCCCTGGGCTGGGACTGAAGCCACCGCACCACGGCAACGGCATCCTTCTTTGACCAGGCCTGGAATACACCAGTCAGGGCACTGTTCCGGTCGTTGGGCGGCGTAATCGCCAGGGCCTCGCGCAAGGCCGATTCAGGGTCATTCTCGGCCCATCGCTTGAAAAGCCCCTGAAGACCCATCATGCGGATCCACGGCACCCGGGCACGCATCACAATGCCCACGGCTGAATTCATATCCCCTACACCCAACTGATCAAGCAACTTGGTCAGGCCCCCCTGCTGCATACGGGAATTAGCCCCGCGGGCAAGCTCCTCGAAGGCAACCTGAAACTCCTTGAGCGTCATCTCAGCGGACTGCTTCTCCACCACGGCCGGGGATGCAGACCGAGTCGCCGGCGACACCGGTTTTGCTTCAGCACGGACAGGAACAACGGCCGCCGACGGCGGATTGGATCGGAGGCCACCGGAAGGCTTACCCATGTCGCCAGTGCCCGAGGGACGCCAAAAGTGCCCGCCCGCTGCACCGACCACCAGACCCAGCGAAAGCAATGCCCAACCCGTCCATTTTACATGACTATTCATAGGCTTATTCTTTATTCCTTCTCGCTGGCCCTGAAATCCTGCAAGTGGAGCTGCGGGGTGGTCCGGCCCAGGTAGGTGTTGGTCCTCAGCGTAAAGACGAGGTCGAGGGGGCCTTCTGGGAATTGGGCCAGGCGATCCCCCATGTTGAAGCCGATGGCGTCGCAGGAGGTCCCGCCCACGCCAACCCGCATTTTGAGATGCGTTTCGCCCACCAGCTTGGGTTTCCCGATGACCTCGACCTTCCTGAGGGCCCAGACCGGTTCGGGATTGCCCTCCCCGAACGGAGCCACCCTGTTGATCACATCCAGAAACTGGGGCTCAAGCAGCTCCGGCAGGCTCACCCAACCGTCGATGGCCAGCGTCTTGCGCATGTCGCGCCCCTTCAGCAAGGTGGCACAGGCATCACAGAATGCCTTCTGAAATGGCTCAAACTGCTCGCGCTGCACCTCCAGCCCGGCCGCCATTTCGTGCCCGCCAAAACGCGCCAGATGCTCCGAGCACCGCTTCAAGCCCGTCAGCAGGTCGAAGCCCTCTATGCTACGGCAGGAACCCCGCCCCGTTCCGTTTTCATCAAATCCCACCACAATGGCGGGACGGCCATACCGGTTCGCCAGGCGCGAAGCCACGATTCCCACCACGCCCACATGCCAGCCCGCATCCCCGACCACGATCCCGAAATGGGACTCGGGATCAAAGACGGCCTCAATGCGGCGCACGGCCTCCTCCATGATTTCGCCTTCAATCTGTTTCCGGTCCCTGTTGGCCCCGTCGAGTTTCCGGGCCAGGCTGCCGGCCCGCTCCACATCCTCGGTCAGCAGCAGTTCCAGGGCATCCCCGGCATTCCCCAACCGTCCCGCCGCGTTCATGCGGGGGCCGAGCACAAATCCGACGTGATACGCCCCCAGATCACCCTTGGCGCCCGCGACCTCCGCCAACGCCTGGATTCCCTTGCGCTCCCGCCGGTTCAGCTGGGCCAGGCCGTGCCGGACCAGGATCCGGTTCTCGTGCAGCATGGGAACCATGTCGGAAATCGTCCCCAGCGCGACCAGATCCAGGTGGCTGCGAAGATCCAGGTCCGCGACGATCTTCCGGCGTTGTTCGCGACCTTTCTTCAGGAGCGCATAACACACCTGGAAGGCCACCCCGACCCCAGCAAGCATCCGGTCGGATGGATCGGCCCCCAGCTTGGGGTTGACCACCGCCACGGCCGCGGCAGGCGAATCGGAAATCTCATGATGATCGGTGACCACGACATCCACGCCGAGGGCTTGCGCCGCCGCCACGGCTGCATGGGATCCGGTCCCGCAATCGGTCGTGATGATCAGGCCGGGCTTGTCCGTCTTGACGAACCGCTCCACTGCTTCAGCCCCCAGACCATACCCCTCCTCCATCCGGTTCGGGAGATAGCGGGTGACCCGGGCGCCGAGCTGGGTGAGGACAAGACTCATCAGGGCGGCGCTGGTCACGCCATCCACGTCGTAATCCCCGTAGACCACAATCGGCGACTCATCGAGGATCGCCTTCCAGATCCGCTCCACCGCCTTCTCCATGCCGGGAAGGCGAAAGGGGTCCCCCATGTCGCTGAGGCGGGGATTCAGGAACCGGTCGGCGTCCGCCGCGGTCGTCACGCCGCGGGCACAGAGCAACCGGGCCAGAGGAAGGGGGAGTGAAGCCTGACGGGCCAGCTCTGCAGCCGGTCCGTCAGCAGGGGTCGAAACCTTCCAGTGTTTCACGGTTCCTATTTGCCTGACCCGAGGTCAGGGCTCTTCCAGCGGTACCAGGCCAGTGTCACGGGCGTGGCGATGTAGATGCTCGAGTAGGTGCCGGTGATCATACCCACCAGCATCGCCACCGAGAAATCACGCAGGGCATTGCCGCCCATGATAAGCAGGAAGAACACCGAGATCAGCGTGAAGAAGTTGGTCAGCAGGGTCCTGGCCAGCGTCTGGTTGATGCTCAGGTTGCAGAGATCCTTGAAAGTCTGGCGCCCTTGGTAGAGGCGCAGGTTCTCGCGGATCCGGTCGAAGATCACGATGGTGTCGTTGATCGAGTAACCGATGATCGTCAGCACGGCCGCAATCATGGTCATGGTGATCGGGAAGCCCAGCAGGTGGCAGACACCCAGGGTGATCGCGGCATCATGGAAGGTCGCCACCACGGCGCCCAGCCCGAATCCGAACTCAAAGCGGATGGCGATGTAGATGATCATCGCGACCATGCCGAGGAGCATCGCCCACATGGCCCGGCTCATGAGTTCCTTGCCGATCTGGGGTCCGACTTCATCCTGCTTCATCAGCTTGAACTGCGCCTTGGCAATCTGGTTCGTCAGGAGGCTCTCAACCTGCCGCCCTTCCTCCAGTGAAGCCACCTTCACCATCAGCATTTCGCGGGA
>CAZMSS010000093.1:6606-10176 GCA_964568965.1 uncultured Verrucomicrobiota bacterium
ACGGTGACGGCCGTATAGAGGTTGACCAGCAGGCCGGCGATCAGGGTGACCGCATAGCCGCGGACCGGGCCGGACCCGAAGATGAACATGATCACGGCAGTCAGGATCGTGGCCACATGGGAGTCGAACACCGCGGCGAAGGCGCGGTTGAATCCGGCGTCGATGGCGGCCTTGAGGCTCTTGCCCGCCTTGAGTTCCTCGCGGATACGCTCAAAGATCAGGATGTTGGTGTCCACGGCCATACCGATACTCAGCGCGATACCGGCGATACCCGGCAGCGTCAGCACCGGCAGGGCGATCGCACCGCCTGCCCGGGCATCACTGGCAAACATCCCGAGGATGGCGGCCACGACAATCATGCCCAGCGGCAGCAGCACGATGTTCAAAATCAACGCGGCGTCGGCCAGCAACCCGTTCAACAGGTAGTAGGCCAGCATCAGGAGGATAATGACCACGCAGCCATACAGGGCGGCATTCTTCCCGCTCTCGACGGAATCCTTGCCGAGCGTGGGATCCACGATGCGGGTTTCAACAACATCCACGGGAGCCGGCAGTGAACCGGCTTTCAGGATATTGGACAGGAACATCGCCTCAGCCGGAGTGAAGTTGCCGCTGATCTCGGCGCGACCCCCATGGATGGCCTCGCGGATGACCGGTGCGGAATAGACGGTTCCGTCCAGTACAATCGCCATCTGGCGACCGACCTGGCCGGGATTCTTGGCGCCCTGCGGGGCATAATCCCCCGTGACGCGGGCAAACCGCTTGGCGCCGATGGAATCAAATTCAAGGTTCACCACCGCCTGGCCCAGCGCTCGGTAGTCCACCGAGGCCCGCTTGAGGGTGTCACCCGTCAACTGGGCGCGACGTTCAACATAGAAGGGAGTATAGACTTCGCGACCGCCCACCTTCTGGCGCTCCATGAGCAACTCATACAGACGGGGCGCTTCAAACTGGGCGACACGCCGGCGGTAGTCGCTATTGACCTTCACGTCGGGAACGGCCGTCTTGTCGCGGACCAGATAGTCGCGGGGGGTGCCGCCGTCGCTCAGGGAAACGATCTTGTAGCCCTCGGGCGCCTTACCCTTGTCAAACAGCTTGTTGATCAACTCGCTGTTCTTCTCGTGAACCATCCTGAATTCGAGAAATGCGGCGCTCTTGATGGAACGGTACGCCTCATCGCGTTTCTTCTCGTCCACGCCCGGCAGCTGGACAACGATCCGGTTGTTTTTCTCCGGGAAGATGATCGGCTCGGCAATGCCCAATCCGTCAACGCGGTTGCGGATGACTTCAAGGGCCCGCATCTGGGCTTCCTTGATGGACGAGGCCATCTTCTCCTTGACGCGGGTCTCAACCTCGGTATCGGAGAGCTTCTTGAAGTCCTCGTCACCCAGCTTGGTCTTGATTTCCTCGCGGATCTGGTTCGCCATCCCGACTTCGTCGATCTGGACCGTGAAGCTGGTTCCGCCCTTGATATCCAGGCCGAAACGGACCTTCTCGCTCACCGGGAAGACGGTCGCAACCGACAACCCGACCAGGATCACCAACAACATCCACTTGAAAATAGTCTTCTTATCCATAGCGTCCCACTCCTCGTTCCCTCGCTCGATTCACAACAGCCGGACAGCCCTCAGCCCATTACTTGTTGTCCAATTCCCCCGGAGCCTCATCCTTGTCCAGCACCCGGATCACGGCGGCGCGGGCGACTTCCAGCTTCACGTTCTCGGCCACCTTCACCACGAAAGTCTGGTCCTTGACCGTGGCCACGATGCCCAGCATACCGCCGCAGAACATGACGCGGTCGCCGGCCTTGATCGCCTCGATGAGCTTCTTGCGTTCCTTCTCGCGCTTCATCTGGGGACGGATCATCATGAAGTAGAAGAGTGCGAAGATGATGACCATGTAGCCCATCATCAGCATTCCGCCACCCTGCGACTGCCCCCCCTGGCCGGCCGGCGGGGTTCCCATTCCCAAAATCATCATCGTGTTCAACATACTCATCGATCCTCCTTGTTTTTCTCGAGAAACTCGTTCTTGAAATCCTCAAACACTCCCTGTTCCAGCGCCGCCCTGATCTCGCGCATCAGCGCCAGCGTGCGGTGCAGGTTATGCACCGTCAGCAACCGGATCCCCAAAATCTCGTTCACATTCAGCAGGTGCCTCACGTAGGCACGGGTGAAGTTCCGGCAGCAGTAACAGTCGCACCCCTCCTCCACGGGACGGGTGTCTTCCTTGTACTCACCGTTCTTGACGGCGTACCGCTTCTCACTGGTGATCGCCGTGCCGTGCCGGGCATAGCGGGTGGGCATGACGCAATCGAACATGTCCACGCCCAGTGCAACCGACTCGATCATCTGCCGCATCACGCCCACTCCCATGAGGTACCGGGGCTTTTCAGCCGGCAGTTCGACCACGCCGTTCCGCACGGCGTCCAGCATCACGGGTTCGGGCTCGCCAACGCTCACCCCCCCCACTGCATAGCCGTCAAAGCCCATCGCCGTGAGTTCACGGGCACAACGGGCCCGCAGGTCGGCGAATTCGCCCCCCTGCACAATGCCAAAGACCAATTGACCGTTCCGCGGATGCAGTTCGGCACATAAAGCCCCCCACGATAGCGTCCGCTCCACGGCCTGACAAGCGTATTCGTAGGTGCAGGGATACGGGGTGCATTCATCAAAAGCCATGATGATATCCGAGCCCAAACGGCGCTGGATATCCATGGCCTCCCGGGGACCGAGGAACAACTTTGTGCCGTCCACATGGGACGCAAACTCGACCCCGTCGGGCTTGATTTTCCGCAGTCCGGAGAGGCTGAACACCTGAAACCCGCCGCTGTCGGTCAGGATGGGCCGGTTCCAGCCCATGAACTTGTGGAGTCCCCCGCACTTCTCGATGATATCCACCCCCGGCCTGATGTTGAGGTGGTAGGTATTGCCCAGGATGATCTCGGCTCCCGCCTCCTCCAACTCCACGGGCGTCATCGTCTTGACCGTCGCCTGGGTGCCGACCGGCATGAACACCGGGGTCTCGATGGCACCGTGCAGGGTCCATAGCCGCCCGCGGCGGGCCTTGGTCTTCGGGTCTACCCCCAGCAGTTCAAATGTGCCCGGCGCCCTCATTGCTGGGACGCCGCCCGCATCGCGGCATCGGCCAGCACCATCGCCGCCATCGCCTCCACCACCGGCACCGCACGGGGTACCACGCAGGGGTCATGCCGCCCGCGCGCCTTCAATTCGCACTTCGAGCCGTCCCAATCGACCGTGGTCTGGGCCCGCCCGATCGTCGCCGGCGGCTTGAAGGCCACCCGGAAAAGAATCGGCTCGCCATTCGAAATCCCGCCCTGGAGCCCCCCGCTGTTGTTGGTCCGGGTTCCCAGGGTCCTGCCCTTTTTCACAAACGCATCGTTATGGACCGAGCCCCGCAGCCGCGTGGAGCCGAACCCGAGGCCGAATTCGAACCCGCGTGTGGCCGGGATGGACAGCATGGCGCCCGCCAGGGAGCCGGACAACTTGTCAAAGACCGGATCCCCCCAGCCCGCCGGCACATTCCGGCACACACAGGTCACCACACCCC
>CAZMSS010000094.1:0-10086 GCA_964568965.1 uncultured Verrucomicrobiota bacterium
TAACGGGCGAGTCGGGCAACCGTCTCATGCCAGTCGGATTCGCAGATCCGCCGCCGCGCGAGATCAAGGTGCGCCACTTCGCCCGCCGGGAACATGCCCAACACGCCACCATTCCTAAGCCAGCGTATGCACTGCCGCACCGGCGCCATGTTCTTCGCCGCCGCCCCCGCTCCGCCAAAGGGATCCACCAGGATCATGTTTTTTTGAAGTTCCGGTATTGCCGACAACATCTGGTTGGCCATCACCTTGACATCAGAGCGCACGGCCGACAACAGGCTCAGCAGCACTAGACCTTCAACCCCGCCAAACGGGTGGTTGGCAACCACCAGCAAAGGGCCTTCCCGGGGAATCGCCTCCAGACTGCCACGGATAATATCGTAACTCACATCCAGACGGGACAGCGCCCGATCGACAAAAGACCGTGAAGCATCATCTGCACGCATTTCGTCATACAGGCCGTGAAGCCTGTCCAATTGGAAAATGCCACCGAATAGTCGGGTGGCGATGTGGGCCATCCCCCTGCCGGATGGAGGCCATGAGACCGGCGGGATAAATGGACCGTGAAGGGTTTGAATAGTTTGCATAATGGGGAAATCATAGGCCCGTCTTGTTAACGGCTTATGAGAGGGTGGTTAGAATTCTGTGACTATCGATCATTCAGGAAATGGTCGATAGTCTGATCCCAACTCATCTCCTGCGCGGTCTTCAGGGCGTTACGACCCATGTCGCCACGCCGTTTTTCATCCCAGACCAGTTCCCGGATCCCCGCGCACAACGGCGCAGGGGTGCGCACATCCACGGCAAGCCCCGATCCATTGCGTGCCACGATCTCGGCCGGGCCTCCCTGGGTTGAGACAATCGCCGGCAACCCGGAAGCATGGGCTTCCAGGACCACGTTGCCGAAGGTGTCGCTCGCACTCGGGAATAGGAACAGGTCTGCGCTGGCATAGGCGGTGGCAAGTTCCTCTCCCTGCAGGAAACCCGTAAAGCAGATGTTGCTGTCCCGCTGTTTCCGGAAGGATGCGAGTTCCGGCCCATCGCCCACCACAACTAAATCCAGGTTCGGCGTTGTTGTCCGGGCATTCTGGAAGGCATCAATCAGGGTTTTGACATTCTTCTCCTTGGAGACACGCCCCACATAGAGCAGCTTGAGATTGCCGTTAAGTCCATACTGCTTCCAGAAATCATCGTCCCGCTTACCCGGATTGAAACGGGCCAGATCCACACCCCTGGGCAACACTTTCATCTTGTCCTTGTCAAAACCATTCTCGCCCAGCAGCTTCCGGTAGTACTCGCTCGGGACATGGATCCGGTCCATCTTCCCGTAGAACCACTGCATGTATCCCCAGGCCATCTGCTCGAGCGACTCGTCCTGGGTGAGACATTTGACGTACTTCGGGAAATCGGTGTGGTAAATTCCCACCGCCTGGATGCCCAGGAGCCGCGCCGCCGCAAGGGCCGTCAGGCCCATGGGACCGGGTGTGGAGATGATCACCTCGCGATAGTTTCCCCGCTCCAGGGCCTCGATGACATCCATGAAGGGAGGAAAAACCAGTTTCTGGGAATCATACTCCGGCAACGAGAAGGTTCCCAAAGGCGGGAAATTGACCGCCTCGAACCCCACATCGGGAGGGGCCTCCATGGACGTCATAATGGTCATTGGCCAGCCCCGCTCCCGGGCCTTGCCGGTGAGCATCCGGATCGTGTGGGAGACGCCGTTCACATCGCTGAAAGTATCCGTGACCCACGCGCGGCGATTGCTGCGCTCGGGACGGACCAGGCTCCCCCCAAGCCGGGTGGCGGCCTCCTGAAGAAACTTTTCATCCTTGTGCTGAACCCCGAATGCCGTGAGATACGGCGCAATCCCAAGCATCACGGTACCCATCGAAGCCAACGACTGGAAGCCGTCGACCACCCGCCCCTCCTCCACATGCCGGAGGAATTGCTGCAGGAATGAGTATCCGAGTTCATGGCTGATCCGGCTGGCGGTGGAAAAACTTTCCACATCGACCCCCACACGCCGGCCTGCATTCGTCCCCGCCGGGGATGACCTCCCGCGAAGCTTGGAAAATGATTCCACCAGCAGCCGCTCGCCGGGGCTGAGTTTCCGGACACGATATTTCTTCACAACCCGCTCCGCCCAGGCCCGCACGGGACCGGGACTTTTTTCCGGCTCCTCGTACCCGCTTAACAGGCGCTTGAACAGTTCGCCCAGGACCGAGGAGCCCGCCCCCGGCTTAATGATGCGGCTTCGATAGTACTGGTAGGCAATCTGGTACAGACTGTGCGCCAGGCGCAGACTGGTTCCGGAGGTGCCCCGGGGTTCATGGCGCCCGGCCCTGAGATGCTCCAGGAATTCCTGAACAGATTCGGAGGCAGGGGTAACCGTGTAGGCACTCGCCGCATAGATCCCGCTGTGGTCGTCACTCCCCCCGGTGAAGTGCTTCACCCACGGCGTGTCCCCATACGGCTGGATCCCGTGCCGGTCAGCCATGGCCCCGATCCGGTCCTGGGTAAGCTGGGAAAATAGCGCCACGGTCAAATCCCCGGCCCTGGGGTGGCGCGACCCGTTGATGGCCTCAAACCGGTCGAACAACAGGAGCAACTTCTCCACATGCTCGACCGTCAACACATCATTCACCCGGAACAACGGGTGCGCAATGACATGCTGGATCGATTCGGCGTCGAGATATTTCCTGAGATCATAAATATTCTGCCGGATCGTTTGCATTTCCGCAAACTGCCGCTCCGTGATGTCCTGTACAAGACAATGAATCTTACACCCGTCCTCGGGGAAATAGGTGGTCAATTCGGCCGAGATAAAGGTACCCGGCAGGTGGGCGATTTCGAGGGCCCCCTTGATGCAGTTGTGATCCGAGATGGTCACATAATCCATCCCTTTTTCCCGGCAGATCCGGTACACATCCTCCGGCTCGGTGAAACATTCCGGAGCCCCGATCCGCCTTAGAAACCATTCGGTTGGACGGTCGGAATATTTACTGTGCACATGAAGGTCCGCCTTCATGACCTTGGTATCTGATATCCCTGTTTTCATATTTCAGGAATGATCGCTCAATACTGTTAGGGAAAGGTGAGCGGACCGTTAGTATTGTGCTTGCGGAATTGGCGTGATTTTTCCCGGCGTTTATGACATAGAAAGCACCCATGATAAGTGCCATCAGAAAACTTCTTGGGTACGAGGACAAGTTCTTCAATCTCCTCGAGGCCAGCGCCGATGAGGCCAAGGCCAGCGTTCAACTCCTTCTCACGATGCTCAAGGCGCCGGACGGGGCCTCCTCCATGGGGGATTTCGTCCAGAGCCGCCGCAAGGACAAGCGCATCACCGAGGAAATCACGGAGCAGCTGTGCAAGACCTTCGTGACCCCGCTGGAGCGGGAGGATATCGAGGCGCTCTCCATCGCCCTCTACAAGATCCCCAAAACCACGGAGAAATTCAGCGAAAAATATATCCTCTGCAGGGACTACCTCAAGGGCGTTGATTTCCTCCAGCAGGCCGTCATCCTCGAGCAGACCACCGAAACCGTCTCCCTGATGGTCAAGAAATTGCGGGTGAAGGCCAATCTGGAGGAGATCAAGGAATTCAACGACCGCCTCCATTACCTTGAAGGCGAGGCTGACAAGCTCATGCTCGATCTGGTCAAGGACCTGTATAGCGGGAAGCACGAGCCCCTGAAGGTCATCATCATCCTGGACCAACACGAAACCCTCGAGAAGATCATCGACCGCTGCCGGGATGTCGGCAATATCATCTTCCAGGTTGTGCTCAAGTATTCCTAAAGGCTACCCATGTTGCTCCTCATCCTGTTCGTCCTGGTAATCGCGCTGGCCTTTGAATACATCAACGGGTTCCACGACACCGCCAACTCGATCGCCACCACGGTGTCAACGAAGGTACTGACACCGCGCCAGGCGATCGTCATGGCGACCTTCTTCAACCTGGTGGGCGCGCTGGCGGGAGTCTCGGTGGCCACCACGATCGGCAAGGGGCTGGTGGACACGCAGTTCGTGGGGATCGACACCATTCTCTCCGCCCTCATCGGCGCCATCATCTGGAACCTGCTCACCTGGTGGCTCGGCCTGCCCTCCAGCTCCAGCCACGCCCTGATCGGCGCCCTGTGCGGCTCCACCCTCGCCTCAGCCCACGGCAACTGGAGTGTCATCCGCTGGGCCATCCCAAACCCCGCTACCGGCCATGCCGAGGGGTTATGGCCCAAGGTCATCTTCCCCATGTTCGCCTCGCCGGCAGTTGGATTTATTGGCGGCGCGATCCTGATGGGATTACTGGTCGTGCTGCTTCACAAACTCCGGCCGCAACTGATCAACAAAATCTTTTCAAAGGCTCAACTGGCCAGTGCCGCCTGGATCGGCTTCAGTCACGGCACCAATGATGCCCAGAAGACCATGGGCATCATCGCCCTGATCCTGTTCACGGCCACCCGGGACGGCACCTTCAACCAGCTCCCCTCCTGGCTCCAGTTCCTCCACACCCCTGAATTTGCCGTCGCCCTGTGGGTCAAGATTGCCTGCGCCCTCACCATGGCGGCTGGCACGGCGGCGGGCGGCTGGCGCATCATCCGGACCATGGGCCACAAGATCGTGCGGATGCAACCCATCCACGGGTTTGCCGCCCAGACCACCGCGGCGGCCGTCATTCAGGTGGCAACCCACTGGGGCATCCCCCTCTCGACCACCCATGTCATCTCCACCTCCATCATGGGCGTCGGCGCCACCAAACGCCTCAGCGCGGTCAAATGGGGCGTTGTGGGACGTATCGTGTGGGCCTGGGTCCTGACCATCCCCGTGACGGCCATCCTGGCCTATTGGACCCAGCGGGGCCTCCTGAACTTCTGGCCCTGCAAGTAAATCAGACTCTTCTGAAACGTTTCAGAACTCCAGCGCCCTCACACCTTCTTATGCTTCCAGCGCCCGGTGAGGAACCAGGCGGCGACCATGAGGCCGTTCACCGTCATCGTGATGGCCACCGACCACCAGATGCCGTGCGTGGCGGGAATGACATGGCGGGCCATGATAAGGGCCAGGGGGATCTGGACACCCCACAACCCGATGATGGTTGTCACCATCGGCCCCAGCGTGTCGCCCGCCCCCTGAAGGGCCCGCCCGAGGATGATGGAGAGCGCCGCGAAAACATGAAAGATCGACACCATGCGCAGGTAGTCGGCCCCGATGTGGACCACCTCCGGGTTGTCATCAAACAAACGGATGAGCGGCGGGGCAAAAACGGTGAGCACAATGGCGCAGACCAGCAGGATGAACGCCCCGAGAGCGGTGGCCAGCCAGGCCACCCGCTCCGCCCGGTCGGTCCGCTGCGCCCCGAGGTTCTGCCCCACCATGGCGCCGGCGGCATTGCCGAGGACAAACGCCGGCATCATCATCATCATGTGGAACCGCGCCCCGATCCCGTACGCCGCCACGGCTGCCGTCCCGGAACCGGCAACAATCCGCATCAAGACCACGCTCATCAGGCTCCGCGAGAGCATCTGGCCGGAACTGGGAATGCCGATCTTCATCAGGCCCCATGCGGGCTCGAATTGAAAGCGCCAGTCGGCCAGCGTGACCTTCACCCCGCTCCTGCCCTGCGCCAGGGCCCTGATCACCACGACAACCGCAACGGCCTGCGCCAGCACCATGGCCAGCGCGGCCCCTTCCACCCCCATGCGGGGCATACCCAGCAGGCCGAAAATGAAAATAGGATCGAGCACCAGATTCAACACCGTGGCCAGGATCATCGCCTTCATCGGGATGACCGTGTTGCCGGAGGCCTGCAGAATGCTGTTGCCGATAAACAGCAGGAACACCGTGAAGCAGCCCAGAAGTGAAATCCCCAGATACTGGGCGCTCAACCGCGCCACCTCGCCCGTCGCCCCCTGCCACCGGCACAGGTCCGGCGCCCAGTACCAACCGGCCACGCCAGCCACCAATCCGCACATCAGCGCCACCACCAGCGACTGACCGCCCGCCTCGGCGGCTTTTTGCGGAACCCCCTCGCCCACCCGGCGCGACACGATGGCGACGGTCCCGGTTGCCAGCCCCATAACGACGGGAAAGAGCATCATCAGGATCGTCCCGCCCATCGCCAGTGCCGCAACGGCATCCGAGCCAAGCCGCCCCACCCAGAAGAGGCCGATCACGCTCTGGAGGTTCTGGAGCGTGGTCCCGATAAACATCGGCCATGCCAGACCCATGAGGCCCTTCCACACCGAACCGGTGGTCAGGGGGGAGACAGGTGTAGAGTGTTCAGTATTCAGTGTTCAGTTTCCGGTGTTTGTCTGTTTGCTTTTCCAGGCCATCTGCCGGGCAATGCCCATAAGGATGTTCACATCGTCCGTGGTCAGGGGGGCGCGGGACAGGATGCGGCGGATACCCAGCATCATATGGTCGGATTTCTCGTCGTTCATGAACCCGATCTCCAAAAGCACCTCGCGCCACATCTTGAACATGTGTTCCCGGGTCGCAGTGGGGCATTCCGGCGATTTCTCCACTGGCAGCTCAAAGGTCCCGGAGGCCACAAACAGTTCGTACACACACACCATGACCGCCTGGGCCAGGTTCAGGGAGGGGTACTCGAGGGAGGAGGGAATCTGGATGAGATTGGTGCAGATGGCCAGCTCCTCGTTGGTCAGCCCGCTATTCTCGCGGCCAAAGACCAGGGCCACGGGGTTGACAGAAGCGGACGCCAGGATGGAGGGCGCCCATTCACGCGGCGTCTTCACATGCTGCCGGTATAGCCCGGGACGCACGGTGGTCCCCATCACCAACCCGCAGTCGCCCACCGCCTCCTCCAGGGTGGCCACCACGCGGCGTTGCTCCAAAATGGCGTCCGCCGCCACGGCCATCATCCGGGCCTCGGCGTAATTCAGGTTTTCCGCGGGCGCCACCAGGACCAGATCCGACAGCCCCATGTTGGCCATCGCCCGGCAGATCGACCCCACGTTCCCGCCATAGAGGGGACCGACTAGAACGATTCGAATGTTCTCAAGTATCATCATACGCAAAGTGTTCAGTGTTCAGTGTTCAGACTTCAGTTTTTGAGTTCAGAATGCCGACTGAACACTGAATACCGAACACTGAACACTCTCTCCCACTCTCTCCCCTCCTTGACTTCCCGCGCCAAAATGCTACTCATATCGGGTTTTAAATGAGATTGCAACTGGAGTTGCGAAAAGGAAGTGTATCATGGACGAACTTCTCAAACTATTGAAACAGAATGCGCTGGAATCGCCCAAAAACCTGGCGCGCATGCTGAATACAACCGAGGACGCCGTCAAAGCGAAAATCGCGGGGTATGAGCGCTCCGGGATCATCCGCGGCTACCAGGCCGTGGTGAACACCGACCTGATGGACGTGGATCTCGTGCGCGCCGTGATTGAAATCAAGGTCACCCCCGAGCGGGAAGGCGGCTTCAACCGCATTGCCGAGCGTGTCAGCAAATTCCCCGAGGTGGAATCGGTTTACCTCATGTCGGGCACCTACGACCTGCTGGCCGTTGTGGCCGGGCGCAACCTGAAGGACGTGGCCTTTTTTGTGAGCGAGAAGCTGGCGACCATCGAGGGGATCATCTCGACGGGGACGCACTTCATGCTCAAAACCTACAAGAACAACGGCGTATTGATGGAAGCGGAGAAAACCGATGAGCGTCTCAAAGTCTCGCCCTGAACCAAAACGGAAGCCGGGCGATTTTATTGCCAAGCACCTGCTGGACATCCCCCGATCCGGAATCCGGGATTTCTTCGATATCGTCAGTTCCCGCAAGGACGTGATCAGCCTGGGTATCGGCGAACCCGATTTCGTCACCCCCTGGCACATCCGCGAGCAGGCCATGTTCGCCCTCGACCGCGGGGCCACCACCTACACCTCGAACCGGGGCCTCATCGAGCTGCGCCAGGCCATTTCCACCTATGTCGCGGATGAATTCGGCGTGAAGTACGATCCCGAATCCGAAATCCTGATCACCGTCGGCGTCAGCGAGGCGCTGGACCTGGCCATCCGCGCCATTATCGAGCCGGGCGACGAAGTGCTCTACCATGAGCCCTGTTTTGTGTCCTACGGCCCCGAGATCCGGTTTGCCCACGGCGTGCCCGTGGCGGTTTCGACCACCCGCGAAAACGGGTTCCGCCTCACCCGCGCCATGCTGGAGGAGAAGGTCAGCCCGCGCACCAAGGCGCTCCTGCTGAATTTCCCGACCAACCCCACCGGGGCCACGCTGACCCAGGCTGACGTCGAGGACATCGCGGCGTTTGCCATCGCGCACGACCTGATCGTCATCACCGACGAGATCTACTCCGAGCTGACCTATGAAGGGGACCGGCCGAGTATTGCGGCGGTGCCGGGCATGAAGGAACGCACCATTTTCCTGCACGGGTTTTCCAAGGGCTGGGCGATGACCGGCTTCCGTCTCGGCTATGCCTGCTCTCCGCCCGAGCTGAGCGAGGCCATGATGAAGATCCACCAGTACATCATGATGTGCGCCCCCATCATCAGCCAGAAGGCCGGCATCGAGGCGCTCAAGACCCGCGCGGACACCGAGGAGATGCGCCTGTCGTACGAGAAGCGGCGGAATTTCCTGTGTGCCGCCCTCAATGAGATGGGGATTCCCTGCCATGTCCCGAAGGGGGCGTTCTATGTGTTCCCCTACATCGGCGACTACGGCTTGAGCTCGAAGGATTTCGCTTTGCGCCTGCTTGACGAGGAAAACGTGGCCTGCGTGCCGGGAAGCGCCTTCGGCGCCTGCGGCGAGGGCTTCCTGCGATGCTGCTACGCGACCGACATCGAGGAGATCAAGGAAGCTACCGAGCGAATGGCCCGGTTTGTGAAGCGGCTTACAGGATCGTCTTCTTCGTCAACTTGATAAGGGCCTTCCACATTTTCTCGGGAAGTTCCTCGGCTGAAAGCGCCTTGCGGGCATCGGCATCGGAGAAAGTCTCGGCCAGGCCGGCCAGCAGTTTGAGATAGAAGGCACTGGCCGCCGTCGGAATCACCAGGAAAAAGACAATCTTGGTCAGGTTCTTGTCGTGCCCGTCGAACTTGATCCCCTTGGCGCTGACGCCCAGCCCGAGGGTGAGGCCGCCTCCCTCCACCCCGCGAACGTGGGGGAAGGCCAGACTGTGCTCCAGCGCGGTGCTGACAATCGCCTCGCGCTTCATGGCCGCTTCAACCAGCTTCTCGGCATCATCCACAAACCCCTCGTCCTGCATCTTCGTCGCCAGTTCGCGGATCGCCTCATCGCGCGTGGTGGCCTTCAGGCGGGGAATCATCAGGCCGGGGGAGGAGAACCGGGCAATGCCCACCTTGCGCGGCTCGCTGCGCCGCGGCGCCTTGCCCACGTGGCGGGGCAACCCATCCTGGAAGTAGAGAAGCCGGGTACAGATCGGGCACACCTGAAGCTGATCCGACACCTTGACCTGCTGGACATGGCTTGTGGGAAGCCGCATCCCGCAGGCGGTGCAGGTCCCGTTGGTCATGGGCACGATGATGATCGAGTCCCGCTTCTGCATGCGAACCACCAGGGACTGGACATCACCGGAAAGCTGGCTGGTGAGATCGGCAATCGAGGCATCAAGTTCATCCAACCGGTGCCCGTGCCGATGGGCTTTCTGTTCCGCGCGTATCAGGGACAATTCCTGCAATTGAATCAAATGATTGATCTTGGGGTGCATTCTTCGAAAAAATTCCTTTCAGAGCCATTGCTCACACGGTTATGCATTATGGTACGCAGAGGCCCCCATGTCAATGCGCACGACAAGCGACTTTTCTTTAGCGCATCAGGTGCCGGTATGGTAAAACCTGCGGTCCGGACTCATGAATGGCAGCACCTCATATCAATGGCTCACCTCCGGCGATGACTTCTTCACCGCCGTGAAGGAGGAAATCCGGCGCGCAAAAGACACGATCCGCCTGGAAATGTACATCTTCATGGCAGGCCAGCCCGGCACTGCGATCCGCGACGCCCTGCTCGACGCCGTGCGCCGCGGCGTCAGCGTCAAGATCCTGCTCGACGCCTTCCTGTCTCTTATACACATCTCCGAGCCCACGAGACAGGCAGAAATC
>CAZMSS010000095.1:0-10072 GCA_964568965.1 uncultured Verrucomicrobiota bacterium
CATCCGCCGGGCCACGCTGATCCGCGACGGCGAAATCCTCCCCTGGATCCCGGTAAACGCGAACTCGGCTACCGTTGACCTGGTCGACCCCGCCCCGCCGCCGGGCCGGCACTGGTATCTGCCCACGGTTGAAGCCGACTCCGCCTACGGGCCGGCGATGCCCGCCTACGGCCACACCTCCCCCTTCTTCACCCGTATCGGAGCGGAATCGGTAACGATTCCGGAATCCCCAGCCGGAATGCTTACGCATTCCGCTCCAACGAGGCGCCCCTGAAAACACCATCCCTGCTTTTTGCCTTGATTCACAAGGCAAAGTGCGGGAAAAAGGCCGGATGAACAAAGCACCAATTTCACACAAACCCGTTCTTTTTAATGATGTTGAACTTCTGGGCGGATTCTGGGGGCCGCGCCTTGAAAAAAACCGGACCGTCACGATGCCCATTGAGTACGGGCACCTTGAAACGACGGGACGGCTTGCGGCCTGGGAACTGAAGTGGAAACAGGGCGACCCGAACCCCCCTCACATTTTCTGGGACTCGGATGTGGCCAAGTGGATGGAAGCGGCGTCCTACAGCCTGATCGGCCATCCCGACAAGGAGCTGGAGAAGAAGCTCGACCACGTGATTGCGCTGATGGAGAAGGCCCAGCTCCCGGACGGCTACCTCAACACCCATTACATCGCCGTGGAGCCCCAGAACCGCTGGACGAACCTCCGCGACAACCACGAGCTGTACTGCGCCGGACATCTGATGGAAGCCGCCGTGGCCCACTTCCATGCCACCGGCAAGCGTTCCTTCCTCGATGTGATGTGCCGCTATGCCGATCATATCGACCAGACCTTCGGTCCCCGCCCCGGCCAGAAACGCGGTTATTGCGGCCACGAGGAGATCGAACTGGCGCTCGTCAAGCTGAGCGACGCCACAGGCAACAAGCGCTATCTCGACCTTGCCGCGTATTTCATCAACGAACGCGGTCAGACGCCCAACTATTTCGCGGTCGAGGCCGAGGCGCGTGGCGAGGATCCCAACAAGATGCGCCACCAGAGCCGGCAGTATGAGCAGTCGCATCTGCCCGTCCGGGAACAGAAGGAAGTCGTGGGCCATGCCGTGCGCGCCATGTACCTGTACTGCGCCATGGCCGACGTGGCGGCCGCCACCGGCGACAAGACACTCCTGGATGCCTGCAAGCGCCTGTGGAAGAACGTCACCCGCCAGCGCATGCACGTGACGGGCGGCATCGGCCCGACCGCGGCCAACGAGGGCTTTACCACCGACTACGACATGCCCACGGAAACCGCCTACCTCGAGACCTGCGCCGCGATCGGGCTGGTATTCTGGGCACAGCGGATGCTGCAGGCCGAGGTGAACGGCGATTATGCCGACGTCATGGAACGCGCCCTTTACAACGGCGTGCTCAGCGGCGTTTCCACCTCGGGCGACACCTTCTTCTACGGCAACCCCCTGGCGGCCTATCCGGGCATGAACGGGCAGCACTACGCGAGCCCCGATTACCACTACCGGCGCAGCCCCTGGTTCGGATGCGCCTGCTGCCCCACGAACATCGTGCGCCTGCTGGAGTCGCTCGGCAGCTATCTCTATTCGACGGAAAGCAAGTCGCTCTATGTGCACCTGTACGCGAACAACCGGGCCAACATTGACCTGGCTGGACAAAAGGTGGCGGTGACCCAGGAGACCAACTACCCCTGGGACGAGACGGTGCGCATGACCATCGCCCCTGAGAAGCCGGCGACCTTCACGGTGGCGCTGCGCATCCCCGGCTGGTGCCGCAAGCCGGGCCTGAGCGTCAATGGCAAGGCCGTCAGTGTCAAGGCAACCACCCGCAAGGGCTATGCCCGCATTCAGCGCCGCTGGGAACCTGGCGACGTCATCTCCCTGGTGCTGCCCATGCCGGCCGAACGCGTCGTCGCCCGTCCCGAGGCCCGGCAGATCTGCGGCCGCGTGACCCTGATGCGCGGACCGCTGGTCTACTGTCTTGAACAGGTGGACAACGGCCGCGCCCTCAACGACATCCGCCTTCCCCGCAGCGCCGCGTTGCGCTGCGTGAAGGGCCCGAAATCGCTGGGCGGCATTCCGGCCATCCAGGCCACGGGGCTGAAGCGCAAGCCCGAGGGCGGGAGCGACACCCTGTACACCGCACAGGCGCCGAAGCATGTGAAAACAACGATCACCGCAATCCCGTATCACCTCTGGGCCAACCGCCAACCCGGCGAGATGCTTGTGTGGATACAGGAGTAGAGTCCAGAGAGGCCCCCTATGACCGACCTGTCAAAACACCCCTATGCGGAGTTCCAACCCTCGCGTCACTGGGGGGCTCATTGGATCTGGGCTGCCGGCGACGGCCTCGAGAAGAACGCCTACTACTATTTCCGCCGCTGCGTGAACCTGAAGCAGGTTCCGGCGGAGGTCACCCTGTTCATCACCGCCGATACCCGGTATCTGCTGATGATCAACGGACAGCGCGTCGGCCGTGGCGCGCCCCAGTCCAAGCCCTACTATCACTACTACGACGAGCACCGCGTCGAGGCGTATCTCAAGCCGGGGGATAATTGCATCGCGATCATCTGCAACCACCTGGGGACACTTGTCGACACCCGGGGCGGGCTGCTGGCCGAGCTTGTCGACCGCCGGGGGGAAACGCTGGCGGCGACGGACTCGACCTGGCGTGTCGCCCCGGCCAATGCCTGGCAGCGGAACACCTACTGTGAACCGGGAAACAAGATGACTCCGTACCAGGAGTTCTTCGATGCACGCCAGGTCCCCGCAGGCTGGGACGCTCCCGGCTTCGACGACGCCACGTGGGTGCCGGCCACCGTCATCGACACCCCGCCGTCCTACGCCAAATGTCCCTTCTCGCGCCTGGTCCCGCGCGACATCCCGCAGATGGCCGAGACGCCCCTGCGCCCCGTGCGGATTCAGCGGGTCGAGGAAAGCACGGACCTGGCCGCCCGGAAACACATGGACAATGTGGCCATCAGCCTGTCCGTCGTGGGCGGGCCGCTCAAGCACACCCGCGTGGAGAACCCCGAGGCCTTGTGCACGGGAACTGGCGCGACCGTTGTCCAGGGCAGCACCAGTCATGTCGGCCAGACCTACTGCGAGGCACGCTACACCCCGGCCCTCGTGCTCGACTTCGGCCGCATCGTGACCGCCTTCACGGATATCGAGATCGAGGCCGCCGCGGGCACAGCGCTGGAAATCGGCTATGCCGAGCGGCTTGTGGACGGCTATGTCAACCTCGCGCTGGAGTATCCGTTCGCGGACCGGTACACCGCCAAGGATGGACGCCAGAGCTTCCGGTCATTCTCCTGGCGGGCCTTCCGGTACATGAAAATCCGCGTCCGGAACTGCGACAAGCCCCTGCAGATCCACTCCCTCCGGGCCATCGAGACGACCTACCCGTACGAGGAACTCGGCGGGTTTGAATCAAACGACCAGACCCTGAACGACGTCTTCCGCATTTCAAAGGCCACGGTTCGACTCTGTTCCAACGAGTGCCTGATGGACACGCCCTACCGGGAGCAGGCCCAGTGGCTCGGCGACGTCGCCCTCGTCACCCTGCCGGCGATCTACGCCTGCTTCGGCGACACCAGGCTTCCGGAAAAGTTCCTGCGCCAGGCCGCCGGCAACCAGCTCCCGACCGGGCTGCTGTCCAGCATCAGCAACAGCATCAGCCACGGGTGGACCTATGCCATTCCGGACTACTCGCTGTGGTGGGTGATTGCCTTGTGGAAACATTACCTCTATACCGGCGACGCGCACTGGATCAACCGCTACTACCCCACCGCGCAGATCATCACCAACGCCGTCATGCCCCACATGAACGAGCGCGGACTGGTCGAGAACATGCCGCACTGGGTCCTGCTCGATTGGGCACCCCTGGACCGGCGCGGCGAATGCACCGGCTTCAATGCCATTTTCTACGGGGCCCTGGAAGCCCTGCAGAACATGGCCCGCCTCAAGAACGACGCCTATACCCTGGAGTTGACCCGCTCCACCATGCACCGCATGCGGAGCGTCTTTCAGCAGCGGCTTTTCGACCCCGCGCGCGGCTGTTTCGCCGATGCCCGGGTGAACGGGGAATTCTCGACCGTGGTCAGCGAGCATGCCAACTACGCGGCCATCCGCTGGGGCCTGTGCGACGAGGCCACGGCGAAACTCATCATCGACCGGCTGACCGAGCACCCCGCCCTTTCCGGCGTGATCGAGGCCCAGCCGTTCTTCATGCCCATCATGCTCGAGGCACTGGATCAATCCGGCCGGTTCGACCTGGCCCTCGCACTGACGCGGGAACGCTGGGGCCAGCGCATGGTGGCACTGGGCGCGACCTCCACCTATGAAGAGTGGTCGTGCAACGGAAGCTGGCGGTCAGGGGACTTTACCGGCTTTCAACGCACGCAGTCCCATGCCTGGTCGGCCTGTCCGGCATCGTTCCTCGTGGGTGATCTCATCGGCTTGAAGATCCTGGAGCCCGGCTGCCGCAAGGTGGCCCTGGCGCCCCATGTCACTCCTTTCGACTATACCGTTGCCTACCCGACGCCCCGCGGCATAATCCGGGTTCGCTGCACCAGGGGGGAACTGAGCCTTGATGTCCCGGCGACGATTGAAGTGACGGCCTGAAAAAAGAGAGAGGCTCCTGCATGATGACGTCCTGTTTGCGCATGGCGGCTGGTTTGACCCTGTTGGCCGGCCACGCCTTTGCCGGGATTGAAGCGGTGTTCTTCGCCCAGACGCATGTCCAGAAACCGGACAGCCCCTGGTTCAAACTGGTCGGAAACCGGGACGCGCTGATCAAGGTTCACGTGGTGTCGCCCACGCCGGCCAGCGCTCCTCCCGTGACGGCCTGGCTGTCACTACGGGGCGTGGAAACGAATCTCAGCCTGCGCGGGCCGGCGACCCTGCCCCCCACCACCCCGCTCGAACCCGGCGTGGTGGAGCACCGGTTCGACAACTGCTTTACCGCCATGATCCCGAAAGAATGGGTGCAGCGCGGACTTCAAGTCCGGGTATCGGCAGGTGAGGCGCAGGTGGCGTTCACCAACCTGGCCGTTGGCGCCCCGACCGTGGTCACTATGACCATGTTTGACATCCATTACTTTGCCCATGAAGACATCGATTATGCCAAGGGCTGGGAGCGTGAACTCGAGGCAAGGTGGCCGGTTTCCAAATTGACCGTCCAGAGGACGCCCCCGGTCACATTCACGGAACTGGTGATCCCGCCCCGCGCAGGGAAACCCGCGGTCCGGTGCGGCTCCCCGCAGGACTACCTCAGGAAAGCCGGGATACCCTTTGATGGCGAGCAGATGGCCGCCGGCGGCTGGAAAGGGGCTTTACAGAGAGCCGGCGCACAAGGCCGCCTGAGCCTGTTTTATGTCAATATCGGCAATGTCTATGCCGGTGGCCAGGCGGGAGGCTTCGGCGGGGTCGGGAAACTCGGTCGCACGGGGGTCCTGCACCATGAACTCGGCCACGCACTGGGACGGCCCCATTTGATGCACGAGGGCGCATACCCCTATAAGGACACCCTGTACGGGATTGTCGGGCGCGGGGTTCACGTGGGGCCCACCTGGGGATTTGACCCGCGCATCGGCCTGCCGGGCGCAGCTCCGGGGGTGCCGCGCTTCATCCCCCCCCTTGTGCAGAAAGGCGCCGCCGGCGGTGTGCCCGGAGAGTGGAAGCATGACCCGATGCAGGGAGGGATGAGCGATGAGGATCCCGGGTCCCTGTTGAGAATGTTCTCGGATTACTCCATGCACAAAATGCAGGACTACCTGGAGAACCACGTGGCGATATGGGATGACGCCCTTCACAACTTCGTGACCTGGGATGATGCGGCAGGCAAATACAGCAAGGTCCTTTCACCCAACGACCTCCCCATCGAGCGGAACGTTGACGTGATCAGCATCCTGGCCGGCCTCTGCGCCGCCACCCCGGAGGCCAATATCGTCTACCCCCCCATCGGCCCCTACACCAGCGGACTGGTCCCGCTATTTGACCCCGCCATACCCGCGGACCGGGCCCGCGCCGCTGAAGGCTTCGCCCCCGCGGGGGGATGCGATCTGACCCTGCGGGTGGTACAGGGTGGACAAATCAAAACCGTGATGCTCCCGATTTCATGGAACCCCGGGGATGACCCCTTGTCCGGCGGGAGCTACCGGACCCATGCCATCAACCTTCCCGCGCGCGACGGCAAGGTGACGCGGATCGACCTGCTTCTGACACCTGATGCGGAAAAGAATGGCCTGACTGCCGCCCCCAAGGTGCTGGACTCATGGCCCTATCAAGGAAGACCGTTATGACAACTGTGCTGAACCATGGCGAATGCACGATCTCACTGGCCGGACCCTGGGCTTTCCGGCTCGACCCCGGGAACACGGGACTCCAGGAGAAATGGTTCTCCCGGGAACTCGGGGAATCCGTTGAACTGCCGGGAACGACCGATGAGAACGGCAAGGGCGAGCGGGTCGATGAGCACTGCGAGGACCGCCTGTCGCGAATCTGGCGCTGGATCGGCCCCGCCTGGTATCAGCGCAAGGTCACCATCCCCGAGGCGTGGAAGGGCAAACACATCACCCTGCGACTGGAACGCACAAAGAACACCCAGGTCTGGGTGGACACTACCTGGATCGGAACCGAAGACAGCCTGAGCGCACCGCATGTGTATGACCTCTCCAAAACACTCACGCCCGGGGCGCACACGATCAGCATCCTGGTGGACAATTCGAAACTCCCGCCCGTCGGGCCGTGTCATGCCGTGGATGAGCGCACCCAGACCAACTGGAACGGCATCATCGGCCGCATCGAACTCGAGGCCCGTGATCCCGTCTGGATCGCCGAGCTCCACGCCTTCCCTGAAATTCACTCCAAACAGATCCTGCTGAAGATGACGATCGCCAACAGCACGCCCTGGCAGGGTCATTGCGAGGTCCGGGTTACCGCCGAGTCCCCGGATGCACCGGACGTGCGGTTCACGCCCCTGGCCTCCGTGGAGCGGTCAGCGGGGCCGCTTACGCACTGCCTGCTGAGGCTGGCCATCCCCGAAGCCATGCCCCTGTGGGACGAGTTCCAGCCTTCCCGCGTTCGAATTACCGTAACCCTGCAAAGCCGGCCAGACACCCGGTTGCTGAAGGACGCGCGTTCGGTGCTCACCGGCTTGCGTTCCTTCGGGACGGAGCGCGGCCAGTTCATCATCAATGGCCGGGTGGCATTCCTGCGTGGCCGGCATGATGCCTGCATATTCCCCCTCACCGGTTATCCGCCGATGAACAAGGAGGGGTGGCTGCGGGTCTTCCGCATCGGCAAGTCCTATGGCCTCAACCATCACCGTTTCCATTCCTGGTGCCCGCCCGAGGCCGCCTTTGAGGCCGCGGATGAGCTCGGCATCTATCTGCAGGCCGAACTGCCCAACAAGGCGGGGATCATGGCCCCGAAGAGCAAGCCGTACGTACTGCCGGCCAATGCCTTTGAAACCCAGGATGAAATCCGGCCGGAGGATCCCGAGGCGAAGGAAGACACCGCCGGCTACCTGCGCCGGGAAGGCGAGAAGATCCTCCAGGCCTTCGGGAACCATCCCTCCTTCGTGATGATCACCCTGGGCAACGAAATCGGCGGCGACCGGCCGGTCATGAAGGCTCTGTGCGACCATTTCAGAGCCCTGGACGGCCGTCACCTCTATGCCCAGGGCACAAACCACTTCCACTGGGAACCGGGCCTCCAGGATGGCGACGAATTCTGGGCAACGCACTCGACCGGCCATGGCCGCCCCACTCGTGGCTCGTCCTTCCAGGGCTCGCACCCCGGACATGTCGAAAACGAGCCGCCCTCCACAACGGTTGACTTCAGCCGCTCCATTGCCGGGATTCAGGCGCCAGTCATCGGGCATGAGACCGGCCAGTACCAGATCTCCCCGGATTTCCGCGAGATCCCCAGGTACACCGGGGTGCTCCGGGCACGGAACCTGGAGATCTTCCGGGACCGCCTGAAGGCGGCGGGCATGCTTGACCAGGCGGATGATTTCGTGCGCGCCTCGGGCGCCCTGGCGACGCTCTGCTATCGCGAGGATATCGAGGCCGCCCTGCGCACGCCCGGCTTTGGCGGCTTTCAACTGCTCGACCTGCAGGACTTTCCCGGCCAGGGCACGGCGCTGGTTGGCATCCTCAACGCCTTCCTGGACTCGAAGGGCGTGGTCGAACCGGAACAATGGCGGGAGTTCTGCTGTGAGACCGTACCCCTGCTGTGGATGAGGAAGTATACCTGGACCAGTGCCGAGACCTTCACCGGCCGCGTGCGCGTGGCCCACTATGGTCCGGCGGACCTGCCCTCGGCAGAACTCGTCTGGACAGTCGGGGATTCCTCCGGTGCGGTCCTGGCTTCCGGCCGGCTGCCGCCCCGCCCCCTGCTGCAGGGCCGGGTGAACGAGGTGGATCTGTTCGCGTTCCCGCTTTCAACCGTGAAAACGCCGCAGAAACTCACAATCACACTGAGCCTCGCCGGCACACCTTACCGTAACTCCACCCCGATCTGGGTCTACCCCGCCGGGGCCGCCCCGACTCCCCCGGAGCGCATCACCGTGGTCCGGGAGCTGAACGACGGCGCTCGGCGCATCCTCGCCGGGGGAGGCAAGGTGTTGCTGCTGCCTGAAGTCGCCCAACTGCGGAACAGCATCAAGGGATCGTTCCAGTGCGACTTCTGGTGCTGGCCCATGTTCCGGCGTGCCGCCTTGCGCGCGGGCGTCGAAGTGGCGCCCGGCACGCTGGGAATCCTGTGTGATCCGGCTCACCCGGCGCTCCGGCAGTTCCCCTCGGAGTTCCATAGCAACTGGCAATGGTGGCACCTGGTCAGGAATTCACGCCCCATCATTCTGGACGAAACGACGGCCGACTACCGGCCGATTGTGCAGGTGATCGATAACTTCGCCCGGAACCACAAGCTGGGACTTCTGTTTGAAGGGCGCGTCGGCGCAGGCACGCTGCTGGTCTGCTCGATTGACCTGCTGAACCACCAGGACAAGCCCGAAGCCCGCCAGCTTCTGGCCAGCTTACTGGCTTACATGGACACCCCGGCCTTTGCGCCGACAAAAGTCCTGGAGGCCTCACTGGTTGAAAAGCTTCTGGCGAAGGGATAAGGGCGAAGAGAGGCGATCACCGCGGAGCGTTCAGCCCGTCCCTGTTCACCGCTCGTGAAGACGATACTCACGGGGGGACATCTTGAAGCGATCCTTGAACAACTGGTAAAAATGCGACAGGCTTGTGAAGCCGCAGTCATAGCATATTTCAAGGATCGGCCGGTTCGTCATGGAGAGCTGGATGGCGGCGTAGTCCATGCGCGCATCGTTGACGATGCCCGCAGGTGTCTTTCCCAGCACGCGCCTGGACACCCTGGCCACATGGGCCAGACAGCGTCCCGACAGGCTGGCCAGGCCTCCGGGTCCCTTGACGAAATACTCGGGCGATTTGATCCGTTCACAGGCGCTGGTGAACCAGTCGGGCGCGTCCCGGTGGGCGGAGCCATACGGCATCACCCGCAACGAGTAGATGATATCCATGAGGAAATGCTCGAGGAAGAACCCCTCCCGGGGGCGGCTGGCGAGCACCTGGACCTGCACCGCCAGGCGTTTGACCGTGAACATCGAAACGTAGTGATGGGTGGGGACCGGCTTTTCGCCACTCCAGAAATTCTTCGCGTCGGAATAATAGCGCGTCCTCAGGTACTCCACGGTTGAGGCGGGGAACAGGACACTGAATAACGTCAGACCATCCCTGGACGTGGCCTCGCAAGCGTGTCGATCGGAGGGTCTGAGCATGGCCAGAACGCCCGGAAACAAGGCCACCTTCTGGCCGTTGACGTGATGAACGCCGTCCCCCTGCTCAACCCAGAGCAACTCCGCGCAGCCATCACGATGCGATGACCAGCGCTCGCCCTGGCTCACATGATGCCGCTCGACATGGTATACCGGCTTGTCATCCCCAATTGACTTCATGGGCATTCGACTCATTAAAAAATGGTCGGGGCGGCGGGATTTGAACCCACGACTTTCAGCGCCCAAGGCTGACGCG
>CAZMSS010000096.1:0-2699 GCA_964568965.1 uncultured Verrucomicrobiota bacterium
CCCTCTTCGGAGGGGATCAGGGGAACATGGCCGCCGTACTTCACGACCCGGCCACGAAGATCCGGCAGGTCCCGGTGGGCATAGATTCCCGGATCGTTCCGCGGTCTGACCGCTTCCTCTGCCTGATTGACCGCTCTTCCGGCCTTCCTGACATGGGACTTCTCGACCGCATCAGCCCGGCACTCACCCAATCGCTGGCCGACTTCCAGCCCCTGCTCTACAAGCCCAATGAGGTCATTCTCGCCTTCCTGGCTGGACTTCCTTCCGAGACGTGGCGGATCACCCGCGAGGAACGCGGCAAGAACCTGACAGTCTATTTTGTCGAGCGTCTCCACCCTTGACGCCCCTCAGGGTTTCCTGTATTTTGTGCGTTAACAGTTTTGTAAACGCATAGTTGTTCCATGAACACAGAGACTGAACAGGTACGAAAACGGCTGACCGAGGTCGGAGGGCGCACTGCCCAGGATCTCGGGTTGGGGCGTATTGTCGGGCAGATCCTCGTCCACCTCTATCTCTCCCCCTGCGAGCAGTCCCTGGAGGACATCGCAAAGGACCTGGGGCTGAGCAAGGCCGCCATCAGCATCGCGGCACGACAGCTGGAAAGTCTCGGTCTATTGCGCCGTTCATGGAAATCCGGCGACCGCAAGACCTACTACCGGACCGCCGACGACATCGCCACCGCCTTGCACCAGGGCCTGCTGATGCTGGTCAGGAACAAGATGGGCTTGCTGGCGACCGAGCTCCAGCAGGCGGAAGGTGAACTGAAATCTGACGATGCGGATGCGACGTTCATACTGGGCCGAGTCAAGAGGGCCAAAAAGCTACGCGACACCGCTATGGCCGTTCTGGAGAATCCAGTGGTCAGGCTTTTGACGCGGGTGAAGTAACGAGAGGACGTGTTCAGTATTCAGAATGCCGAGGGTATCCCGCCCCTTCTGAACACTGAAGACTGAATACCGGCTTCAGCGTCTGCATAATTCACGGGGACGAAGTCTGCCCTGATCACAAGCCGTCAGTGACCAAACTCCCTTCGCGGGGGCCTTCGGGCCAGGATACATCGTGAAGATATCAGCACTGGTCGTAACCTATAATGAGGCCAAACACCTCAAGGCCTGCCTTCAGAGCCTGCAATTTTGCGAACAAATCATGGTTGTGGATCTCGGATCCCATGACGGAAGTGATGGAATCGCGCGGGAGTTCGCCACGGACTTCATCCCCCATGCGCATGTTCCTGTTGTCGAGGAGATCTGGGTGGAAATGTTCCCGAAACTCAAATATGACTGGGTCCTTCGGGCGGACCCGGATGAAGTCTTCCCCTCAGATGCATCCGCGACCATCGAAAAGCTTATTTCCGCTGACGACGGAACATTGGGCATGATCTACATCCCTTATCAATACTACTTCAGCAACAAACCACTGCACCATACGGCATGGGGGGGAATCCGTTCCTCATCGAAAGTCATCAACCGGAGCCGGGTGGATCTGCACTCAAGGGTACACCGCGGCATTATGCTGAAACCGGGCAACACCCACTTCACCATTCCTTATGACGGCAAAAATGCCGTCCAACATTTCTGGGCGGATTCTTTTGGACACCTGTTCTCAAAACACAACCGTTATCTCGGCGCAGAAGGCAAGTCCCGCTATGAACACGGCATGCGATTTACCTGGCCTGACCTGATTCATCGAACCTTTAAGCAATGGCATCGCAGTCTTTTCAAAATGCAAGGCTGGCGCGACGGCTGGACCGGCGTGTTCCTGAGTTTCTTCTACGGCTACTACGAGGCCGCGAGTCTAATGGCGCTCAGACGCTTCCAGAATAAAATGACAGTCACGGAATAATCCATATGTACCATACACACATACGCGCCAATCAACCCTGGTGGAAAATCAACTGGCGGGAGCTTCTGGAATACCGGGATCTCTTCTGGATGACGGTCCAACGGGACCTGACCTCGCTCTACAAGCAGAGCGTGCTGGGGCCACTGTGGTTCATCCTGCAGCCGGTCATGACCACAGTCGTCTTTACGATCGTCTTCGGAAATTTCGCCAAGATCAGCACCGACGGACTGCCTCCCTTCCTCTTTTACATGAGTGGCCTGGTTCTCTGGAACTATTTTCAGGGAGTTCTGAACGGAGCGGCCTCATCCCTGTTAAGTAATGCCGGCGTCCTGCGCAAAGTCTATTTCCCCCGGCTCCTCCCCCCCCTCACCTCGGTGGTCACCTATTTGGGGCATTTCGCCATCAACTTCCTGGTGTTTTTAGGTTTCTTCACCTACTTCCTGATAAAGGGTAGCGACATTCACCCGTCCTGGTGGATTCTTTTGCTCCCGTTGCTTGTCCTCCATTGCGCCTGTGTTGGACTGGGGGTCGGCCTCTGGCTCTCCGCGATGACCATCAAGTATCGGGATGTATCCTTTGCCCTACCCTTCCTCACCCAGCTATGGATGTACGCCACCCCGATTATCTACCCATCCAGCCAGGTCTCGGACAAATGGAAGTGGGTCATTGCCGTAAACCCCATGGCCGGAGTCATTGAATTGAACCGTTTTGCATTCCTGGGAGCGGGCTCGCCTGACCGAACTATTTTAATTGTCAGTTTCCTGGTCGGAGTCGGACTCCTGATCAGCGGCCTCTTTATCTTCAACCGCGCCCAGCGCACCTTTGTGGACACCATTTAACCATGACTGAGCCAGCCA